>NZ_JAUBVE010000027.1:0-71187 GCF_036705715.1 Microcoleus sp. AT3-D2
CTTTTAATGCTTGTTGCAGAGTTTCCTTTGTTTCTGAACTGAGGAAGTTTTTAGTAGGCATTGACTTTATCGGAAAAAAATTATTATATTATACCATACAATATGCGTTTTAGATGCTGAACAGCTTAGGAGTCCATAATGAGGGTTTCATCGCCGCACAAAAACGGGCAATTAATGCTGGATCTACGGAGTCTGTTTTAGTTCTCAGAAGTTCGCTTTTGGCAAACCCTTTAATCCGCGCTGGATTGACGATGCTCACCTGAAAGCCTTCTCCATAAGGAAATTCGGCTAAGGCTTCGCCATAAATGCTAGTAGCTTCCATACAAGCATGGAGTTCGACTACACTTTGTTGTTTGAGCCAGTTATGTAAACTCTCAAAACCTTGAGTATTGTTGGTAAATTTTTGGGGTTTAGTCGCACGACTTTCGCTCAGTAATGAGACATGAAAGTCTTTTTTACTGATGTCTATGCCTAAGACTGTTAGTGCCATAATTTACTCCCGATGTACTCCTTTCTATTAAAGAACTTGACAGGCAATGGAATGCTAGCCTTGTGAATGCAGGCTTTCAAGGGCGATGCCGAGAGCCTAAGATACTGTCCAGCTTTAGGTGCGCCTGTCATCAGTAATGGGAGCTGATCTACGCAACAGACTTATTCCGTCTAAGGGGCGGGCCAACTTCACCGATTGCTGATGTCCTATAGCTAGCACTTTCGCCTGTTACAGAACCATTTGCACGAAACTTTCCTTGTTTCTTTAGATTCACTTTGCTTGTCGGTTCGTGAGCACACTTGTCGGTACGATCGACTGATTGTCGGTTCGATCGACTCAGTGACAGCTTGATCAACTGATTGTCGGTTCGATCAACTGAGTGACAGCTTGATCGCCTGAGTGACAGCTTGATCGCCTGAGTGACAGCTTGATCGCCTGAGTGACAGCTTGATCGCCTGAGTGACAGCTCGCTTGATCGACTGACTCACTCTTTTAAGATACAAGGGGCGGGTTTCACCAATAATATCGAATTGCTACTAACAATCTACATAAACCCGCCCACACACAACTAACAATCTACATCAACATTGATTTGTATTGAATGCGAAAAATGTACAATGGGTTTACCGTGGGATAGGGGCGGGTTTTATAGATTGTTAATTAACCTAAATATTGTTGGTGAAACCCGCCCCTTGTATCTTAAAAGAGTGAGTCAGTTGATCGCCACGTCATTGATTCAATCGTACCGACAAGTGGGCGATCGTACCGACAAGTGGGCGATCGAGCCGATAATCAGTCGATCGAGCCGAGAATCAGTTGATCGAGCCTAGAATCAGTCGATCGTACCGATAATCAGTCGATCGAGCCGACAAGCAAAGCGAATCTAAAGAAACAAGGAAAGTTTTGTAAAAAAGGTTCTGTAACAGGCGAAAGTGCTAGCTATAGGACATCAGCAATCGGTGAAGTTGGCCCGCCCCTTAGACGGAATAAGTCTGTTGCGTAGATCAGCTCCCATTACTGATGACAGGCGCACACTAAACTGGACAGTATCTGAGGCTCTCGGCACCGCCCTTGAAAGCCTGCCTTGACAAGGTTAGTCTTCAATTGCCTGTCGGTTCTTTCATAAATCGGAGTACATCTGGAGCAAACAATGACATCAACAGTCTTAGGTATAGACATCAGTAAAAGAGACTTTCATGTCTCATTACTCAGAGAAGGTCGTGCAACTAAACCCAAAAAGTTTACGAACAATATTCAAGGGTTTGAGAGTTTACATAACTGGCTTAAACAACAAAATGTAGTGGGACTCCATGCTTGCATGGAAGCCACTAGCATTTACGGAGAAGCCTTAGCCGAATTCCTCTATGGGGCTGACTTTCAGGTTAGTATTGTGAATCCAGCTAGGATTAAAGGGTTTGCTAAAAGCGAACTCCTACGAACTAAAACTGACTCGGTAGATGCGGCACTAATTGCTCGTTTTTGTGCGGCAATGAAACCGTCTCTATGGACACCAACCGCACCCGAAGTTAAAGAATTACAAGCCCTGTTGAGACGGCTCGAATCAGTCACAGAAATGGCAACTCAAGAGCAGAACCGTCTAGAAACAGCTACGCCAACTGTTGCTGGTCTTACCCTTGCACATTTGGAGTATCTAATCATGGCAACAGCAACTGATCAAAAAACTGATTAGCGACCATTTTGACCAGCACCCACATTTAAAACAACAGCGTGACCTCTTGACCTCAATTCCCGGAATTGGTGAACAGACAGCATCCGTATTGTTAGCTGAAATTCGTGATGTTTCCGATTACACCAATGCTCGTCAATTAGCAGCTTATGCGGGTTTAACACCCTGTGAACGCAGTTCTGGGACTTCGGTTAAAGGCAAAACTCGTTTGTCCTGTACCGGAAACGTCCGACTGCGAAAGGCGTTGTATTTGCCTGCGGTAGTGGCGATGCGTCACAATCCGTTACTCAAGGCGATGAGTGACCGATTATTGGGTCGTGGCAAGGTCAAAATGCAGGTGATTGGCGCTCTGATGAGGAAACTGGTGCATTTGGCTTTTGGGATTTTAAAATCCCAAAAGCCTTTCGACCCCAATTATTTGACTGCTACCCCTTGACAGGTCAAGACAGTATCTACAAGCCCAATTAAAAATTGGCGGCGTAAGTTAAATCAAATTGGCGGCACAGGGTGATGCAGCAGTAGCTGGGTCGATCGAATACTAACTCGTAATTCATCTGGCCGTCTATTTTGGTGATCGGCTGCTTTAAGGGAATGCCCTGAATGTCGTATTGGCGGCGTTCTAAGGCACTCCATTCGATAATTTTGAAATCGATTTGGTTCTGCAACTCAGTTGCGATCAGATATAGGTGCATCTTGTCTTCAACTTTCCCAGTTAGGGGAACTTTTATTAACATTGACTGGGTGACGAGGGGTTTTTGGTCGTTGGGATGCTTCTGGGTGTGGCAGCTTTTGAGTTCTATATCGTAAGGTTCTACCTTGAAATTCTCTCCACTGGCGATCGCAGATGAGTGCAAATCTTTCAGGCACTTTTCTAGGTGAGGAATCAGCCCTAAGTCTGGATCACACAGTAGCTTGCGAATATTTGAAGTTTCAGTGACTGTCATTTGAGATTTTTGATATTATTTTTGGATTCTTAACTTCTAGCTTAACGCGAAAATCAACCCTATTGAACTATACTTGCGACATACTTCCAAAAACCCTATTTTTGGGGCAGTATGTCTCGGTGAGTCAGACATTTTTTGCCAAATTTTTTTAGGTTATTTTTTGGTGATTTTCCATAGATTAAGCTCGACATTAGTGTCAGCAGGATCTATTTGATAGTTTTGTTGCTGAATTGCCGATCGCAAAGTAGAGGAAGGTCTGTATAAAAACAACTCACTGAAACCGCCGGGAATTTTTGGGGTTTGCGGTTTTTTCTTTGCCAATTCTCGATTTCTGTAGCAAGAAGTGTAACAGCGGGGTTCTATTAGCATTTTGACTTTTGGTTCTAGGTAATAACTTAAAGGCATGATATATGCGATATTGGCATCGCTGATAATTAGGGGATTGCTGGCTTGATTGACAGTCCCAGCTACTTCCAAGACACCCAACCAACCGCTGCCTTTATTCCACCAAATGTCTGCTTGAGAACTAACTCCACCGGATATAATACCTGCGGAAAAAACTGTAACTATAACTATTTTCCACTGTTTTTGCTGTTTTAAGTTATCCAAATTGTTACTAATTTTCGCAGACAGCAGGTAAGCAACTGCTAGCTGAATCCCCACATAACAAGGAACTAAATATCGCGGATTTGCTGATCGCCTTCCACCCTTTATTATATCAGGGACTGCTAAAAACAAAGCAGTTGTTGCAATTAATAACAATACAATCAACCACACTCGCTTTGGTGTTTGTCGGCATAGATAATAAAGGGCATAGCCAACTAAAGCTAGAATCATGATACCAACTGGAATTAGCAAGGCTAGTTGTGTGGCGTTGGCGGTTCCATCAATGCCAATATCAAAAAATGCTATGCTGACGGAACCAACCCACCTGCTGACTAATCTTAAGTAATTTGTTTGTTCTGCCCATATTGTTGTGCTTCTAACTTGATTGAAGTTTTCTACAGTATTTACCAGGGAAGGCATGAAGCCACTCAATGCGATTAAAGATGCTACATAATAGGAAATGAATGTTTTCACATCGCGCCAGTTGGCAATAACTGCGACGTAGATTGCGTGGGCGGCAGCGACGCAGACAAATAACAAGTGGGTGTACAATCCCAGTGTTGCTGTGCCTGCATAAAGCGCCCAGGAAAGAACGAGGGCGACAGCATTTTGATTTTCGTCAGAGCGCATTGCTCGCAGCAAGGCTGCACTGGATAAAATAGTAGTTAATGTCCACAAACTGTACTGTCTGGCTTCTTGGGCAAATATAATCTGGTAGGGAGAAATTGCGAAAATTGCGATCGCCATCCACCCTACTGCTGAAGATTCAAATAACTCCCAAGCCAGCCAATAAATTGCGGGAAATACTAGCAGGCTAATCACGGCGGCCAAACTTCTCATTGCTGCAACGGAACTGCCGAACCATTGCGCCCAATATCGCGCTAGTACATAATACAGCGGCGGGTGTTGGGGGTCTTCTGTTGCTAAAGAATTCAGGGTATCCCTTAAAGTTTTTTCGGAATTTATCTGCTGATATTTTTGTAAATCCGCAGGCGAGGTTATTTTCTGGTACGAAATTTCTTTGATTATTTCGACTTCGGTGTAGCCAGAAACTCTCAAAGAAGTATATGTTTCGTCGATCCAGTAAAATTTGCGATCGAGATTGGCGAACCGAAATAAAATACCGATGACTAATACGGCTATAATTAAAAATCGCAGCCACTTGTCAAGTGAAGGGTTGTAAGAATTTAGTCGATCGCGATCTTTCGTAGATTCCATTTTATAACTAGCTAATCAGGCACAAATTTTTTCGGTTACCGCACCCGTAAGGTGCGCGCTTACGCACCCTACTAACTTAACAGCCAGAGAGAGGACTCCAGTCCTCACTACGAACAAAGGAATGATTAATCATCTACTCCTTCAATCGGCGCAAAACCTTGCCGCTGAATATTTTCGGTTATTGTGCGGGGTTCGAGGAATTGCAGCAAATAATCCGGGCCACCCGCTTTAGAACCAACTCCCGAAAGTTTGAATCCTCCGAAGGGTTGCCGCGATACCACAGCCCCGGTAATTCCGCGATTGATGTACAGGTTTCCAACTTCAAAATCGGATGCGGCTCGATCGATATGCGAAGGTGTGCGAGAATACAATCCGCCGGTTAAAGCAAAATTCGTGCCGTTAGCAATCGCAATCGCTTCGCTGAAATTATGAGCCCGAATCACCGACAAAACCGGGCCGAAAATTTCTTCTTGGGCGATAGTTGCTGTGGGCGATACTTCCGTAACAATGACTGGGCCGACAAAATAACCGGTTTCCGGTGCCGGCATTTCTAAAGCTATTTTAGCTTCGGCGCGGCCTGTTTCGATGTATTCGCGGATGCGCGAATGGGCATTTGCATCGATCACAGGGCCGACTTGAGTGCCGGGATTTTCTGCTGGGCCGACATTGAGCGATCGCGTCGCTTCTACCAATCTTGCCACAAAATTATCGTACACCGATTCCACCACAATTACTCGCGAACAAGCAGAACATTTTTGGCCACTATATCCAAATGCCGAATAAACTACGCCTGCAACTGCTTGGTCTAAGTCCGCGCTTTCATCGACAATAATTGCATTCTTGCCGCCCATTTCAGCAATTACTCGTTTCAGGTGTTTTTGTCCAGGCTGCAAAATCGCAGCATCGGCATAAATCTGACAGCCAACTTCCTGAGAACCGGTGAAAGTAATCATGTGAACGTCGGGGTGTTTCACCATGTAAGCACCGACGGTTGAACCTTTGCAAGGCACGTATTGAAATACGCCTTTGGGGATTCCGGCTTCTAGCAAGATTTCTGTGATTTTTGCTGCAATTACTGAGGAAACTTCCGCAGGTTTGAGCAAAGTACAATTACCTGCAACCAGCGATGCAACTGTCATGCCCACAGGAATTGCGAGGGGGAAATTCCAAGGCGAAATGATTAAAGAAATTCCGCGTGGCTGATAGCTGTAGCGATTAGTCTCTCCGGGAATGTCGTAATTTTTTCCTTGTTCTAACCGTTCCATTTCGTCGGCGTAGTAGCGACAAAAATCAATAGCCTCGGAGACTTCGGCATCGCATTCTCTGACAGGTTTGCCGACTTCAAACACCATCCAAGCTGATAGTTCATGGCGCCGCTGTTCCATCAATTCTGCGGCTTTGCGGAGGACGCCTGCGCGCTGGCGGACGGGGGTTTTTCGCCAATCGGTGAAGGCTGATTTTGCTGCTTCAATGGCTTGTTTGGCTTGTTCTTCGGAAATCAATCCGATTGTGCCAACTACTTCTGTGGGATTGGAAGGGTTGAGAGAATTAACTGTTGCTTCAGTATTTTGGTACTCGCCATTGATTAGCGGTAAATAGGTTTTACCTAAGTTGGCGCGCACTGATTTGATGGCTGTTTCTGCTTGTTGCCGCAATTTGGTATTGGCGTAGTCGGTATCGGCAACGTTGGGAAATACTTTGCTGTAAACTAGCTGGTCATTTCCGTTAGCAACTGGTGCGGCTAACAATTGTTCGATCGGCATTTCTTCGGAACTTTGCCGGATGAAAGAACTGTTGGCGGTATTTTCCAGCAAACGGCGGATCAAATAAGCCATTCCCGGCAGCAAATCGCCGTAGGGGCAGTAGACTCGGACGCGATAACCTCGATCGACCAAAAGCTTAGCCAATTTGTCGCCCATGCCGTACAGCACTTGCATTTCAAAGCGGCGGCGCGGTATATTGAGAGTCTCAGCAATGGCGATCGCCCTCGCTTGCGATCGCACATTATGACTGCCAATTGCTGCATACAAATATTCGTGATTTTCTAGCAGCAACTGCGTCATCTGCTCGAAATTGGCATCGGTAGCAACTTTGTCATTGTAGACCGGCTGCGGCCAATCTTTCTGCATCGCTTTGATAGTTTCCTGATCCCAGTAAGCGCCTTTTACCAGACGTACTGTTACCGGATTTCCGCGTTTTTTTGCCCAGGAAATCAGGTTTCGCAAATCTTGGGCGCTGTCGCGCAAATATGCTTGCAATGTAATTCCAATATCAGTGCGATTGCGAAATTCTTCTTCTAACAATAAGTCTTTGAGAATGCTCAGAGTTAAACTCTTGTAAGCATATTGTTCCATATCGAAATCAACGGCAGATCCCAACTCCTTCGCGCGGCGCAGTAAAATGCGAATTCTCTCGCTTACTTTCTCCTCGCTACCTTTAGCATCCAACGGGTCAAACTGAGAATAAAAAGCCGTTAACTTTACCGATACTTGCACTCGCGGCAGAGTTTCGCCGTCAGCTTTATCAATTGCATCTACCTGCGACCAATTCTTCGCTGCATTCGCGAGTTCCTCCATCAATTCCAAATAGCGGTTAAGATAAATTTGCGCCTCAGCTTCAGTAATGACAGCTTCGCCCAAAAGGTCAACTGTAAAACCCATTTTATCTTTGCGAAGTCGCTCTAAGGTTTTAATTACCTGCTTGATATTTTCCCCAGAAATATACTTATGCGCCAATGTTTCCACAGCAGGCGCAACCGTCGTCGCCGCCAATTGACCCGGAACCGAATCAGGGCTAGCAAAGTTGAGCAATTTTTTCAATGCTTCGGGCAATTCTACCTCTTGGGCGGTCAGGTATTCTTGCAAGTGGCGGGCAATTTCTGGCCTGCTGCGGAGGGCCGGCAAACAGTCAATAAATCGAAACAACTGCACCCGCAGTCCGGGGCTAGCCATCGCCCAATCCATGAGTTTGTCGTCCCAGCGCATTTGGTCTTGGAGTTGACCGAAAAAAGAGCGCTTTTTCTCTTGAGTTAGCCGCAGGATTTCTGTGGCAATTTCCTGGGTTTTTGCTTCGTAGATGTTTTCAGATACTTGTGCAATCATTGGTAATAAGTAATTTGTAATTTGTAATTAGCTACAGGGGGACTTTATGTATTTTGTAAATACCCCCTGATACAATTATAGTTGCTATTTGACTTCAATTTTAACTTGGTAGTTTGCTTGGCGATCGCCTGAAATTTCAATAGTATAATCGCCGCTACTGGCTAATTGACCTTGCCACTGACCTGTACTATCAGCAGTACCTAAATTTTCACCGTTAGGAGCAATAATTGCTGCGCTAACTTGACCTTCTTGAACATTAATTGTCATGCTTTGGCCGCTATTGCACTCCAGTAAGTAGCGCCTGGATATGTTGGCTCGCAAACTATTGCTCAGAGTAGTTCCCGTAGCACCGGCTGGAAAGTAAACTCGCTCGGTTACAGGGGTTTCAACCGCAGCGGGAGAAGGAGAAGGAGAAGGCAACGGCAACGGCGACGGCAACGGCGAAGCAAGTTGCGGAACGCCAGACAGAGATGGTATTTGAGTGGGACTGGGCGACGGACGGATTGGGGCGGGCAGTCCAGTTCCAGGTGCTGGGGGAAGTCCGGGCCGGCGGTTGACGGGCGCTGTTGCGACAGGCGGAGGGCTTTCGGGGAGGGGTACGTCAGCGGGTAGTTTGATTTGAAGGTTCGCTCTTTCCTGATACATTCTCCACGCTAGCAAACTGCCGAGACTAAGCACGGAACCGACTAACATTCCGCTGAGAAAAACTGCTAAGATTTGCCACGAGCGAGCTGGTTTGGGATCAGGGTTGGCAGTTGGAATTGTTGGAGGCGGATAACTTGCAAGTTGAGTTGTTTCCGGCGTGCTATCGGCGGCAACTGTAATTGTTTCGGTTGCGTCGATTGGCGCTGAAATATCTTCGGGCGCTGCAATTTCTGCGGGAGTTTCTGGGGGTGCGGAAGTTGAATCGCCACTGGCAATTTCAGTGCGATCGAACTCATCGGTGGCAGTGGAAATTGTTTCCGGTTGCTGAGTCAAAATTTGTTTTTTTTCCTGTTCGTCGCTCATGGGGCTAAATTTATTTTACAAAGACCGCTTTTAGACATTTTACGTTACTGGTGCGATCGCCTGCACAGCACTAATACGGCACGGCTATTGACAAAATGCCGTCCGTGTCGATAGAGAAATCTGTCGGCTGGGGCGATCGCAATTTACCAATTTTCGGTAAATATTGAGTACAAATTGCGATCGCAAATTACTACTGGGTTCAATTATTAGGCAAAGACTGCCAAAAAGGCTGGTCTTCTGGCTTCCTCACAGTATTCGTCGCCGACTGCACGTTTCCTTTTAATTCTTGATAATACCTGTCATCCAGAAAACTAACGCTGACGCCAGCAGGAAGCAGCAGTTGGCGCAATCTTTCCTGAGTGTAATCTACACCCTCAATCATTGGCCCGCGCGGATTTGAAACTAACAACTTGCCATTAACTGGCACCGAATTGACCATATTTGGCCACCAAGCATAACCGCTGTAGCCAAACATCACCGGAACTTGAATAATTTGGTCGTCTCCGAGTAAAAACTCTCTTTTCAACTTCTCTATAATCGGATTAAGTTTCTGATTTTGCAAATAGAGATTGTGTTGAATTAAAGCACGGTTTTTCAAGGTGGCGCTGACAGTTGTTTGAGTGCTCAAACCACGATTAATAGTCACATCGCCGTAACCTCTTCCCTCTAATTCTTCCAACAGCTTAACTCCGGCTTCGGGACTGGCGATCGCCATTACATATTGTCCGGGAGTTTGAGTGGGAATAAAATTGATAATTTCATCGACTTGGCGAGTCAAAAGCCAAGAAGTATCAATATCCACTGGTGGCCCTTGAATTCTTTGAGCTTGAATAAAATCAAGTACCTCTGGATTAAAACTAGCATTTCCAGAATTCCCGTAATAAACTCGACCCATTGGGTGTCCGGGAATCGGCGGTGTCACCTGCAAATTGCCGTATCCGTCAGACCACTGACTTACAGGGTCTAAAGAACGAGGATTGCCAATTTTAACTACTTTCAAATCCCGGTCTTGAGTAGATTTAACAGGCGGGTTTTTCTCTTGATCGCTATTGCTTTTTAGGGCTACATTAAACTGGCGTATCTCCGATTTTTCGGGGAGTTGAACGTATCCGTTTTTCTGGGTATCTTGCATCCAAGTGCGATCGCCCTGGAGAATTTTTACTTTGGCGCCCGTGGGTTCTACTGCTTGTTTTAGTTGGGAGATAAATTCGCTGTTTACCGAGCCTCTGTCGCTGACTTGAACTTCGGTGACTGGCGCTGTGTTGGGCGCTATCATCCAAGGACTAACGCCCATTTGGATTGTTGTGGAGGCGATTTCTTGACCGTTGTTTTGGGCAGTTGCTTTGAGATTAACAGTGCCGTTCCAATTGCGATCGGCAAATTGTTTGGCTTCCACACCTAAAACAATATTCGTGCTGAAAACTAGAGGTTTAGCACCGGATATATCTACAGGTTTCCAGCCGCCGCCCGTCTTTTGGAAAACGCTGATGTGAGGGCTGGCAATGCTATCAGCAGTGATAAATAATTGAGAGGTTTTGAAGTTTTCAGACAGTGTTAAGTTAACTTGAGAAAGCATTGCTGCACGGCGGGGAACCATAACTTTGGTTTGTTTCCAAGTCGGTATCTTGCCGCGATCGTTATTGCGATCGTTAAATGAAATTAGCGCGCCCTTGGACAAAGACCATTGTTCTTTTCCAGCTTCGTCTTGCTGGTTAATTTGGCCATCTCTGTTAGTATCTCCCACAAACAAAAAGTTCGACGGGGAAGCAGCAGGCGTAACTGGGGCGGGAGTTGGTGTTGCAGTTGATTCAGGAGTTGGTTGAGGAGTTGCTTGCTGATTTCTCTCTAACTCTTGTCTTTCAAGTTCTTGTCTGGCTAACTCTTGCCTTTCAAGTTCTTGCCTTTCAAGTTCTTGCCTTTCAAGTTCTTGCCTTTCAAGTTCTTGCCTTTCAAGTTCTTTCTTGGCTAATTCTTGCCTTTCAAGTTCTTGTCTTTCAAGTTCTTTCCTGGCTAATTCTTGCCTTTCAAGTTCTTTTCTGGCTAACTCTTGCCTTTGGAATTCTTGCCTTTCAAGTTCTTTTCTGGCTAATTCTTGCTTTTCAAACTCTTGCCTTTCAAGTTCTTTTCTGGCTAATTCTTGCCTTTCAAGTTCTTTGCGGACCAATTCTTGCCTTTGGAATTCTTGCCTTTCAAGTTCTTTTCTAGCCCGTTCTTTTTTCTCTTGCTCTTTTCTCTCTATTTCTCGACGAGCAAATTCTTTTTTCTCTTGCTCTTTGCGGGCGCGCTCTCTTATCTCTTCTTCCTCGGCTCTAATTTTCTCAACAGAACGTGCAACTTGCATTTCATAGGTAGCGACACTGAGGTTGCCTTGATATTCGATGGTTTTGTCGATCGCCCGATCGGCCAAAAAAGAATCGTGAGGAATGAGTCGCAGGGTATTGATAGCCAACTGCCACAGCCGCTGGGACTCTTCCCAAGTAGCAGAAGAAGGATTAGAAGTGCGTCCAATTACTACTGCTTTGGTCGCTAATTTAGCAGCATCGTCCCAATTATATTTGGCTCTTTCTTCGATTTGAATCTGACTTTGAACGTTTTGGAGTTGCTGCGTCAGAGTTTGGGATTGCTGACGGTGGATTGCTGATTTCCAAAGTTCTGCAGGAAACGGCGCGCTGTCGGGATTTTTGGCAAGGTTATCTAATTGTACTTTGAGCCGATCTCGCAATTTGTAGAGTTCGGAAAGGGATTGCGGAGTTTCGCCCTCTGACTGTCGCCCAGAGAGTGCGAGTTGGTAGTTTAGGGAAGGTTGAGCCACTGTTGTGGGGACTGCAACCCAAATAATACCGATGACGACACCGAAACCATTGATAATGGCGATCGCAATATATTTAACCAAACGCATATAGTTTATCCTCAGACACGCCAATAATTTTACCTAATCTTGGGAGCAATGGGGGATTTAATTATAAGGATTTACGCATGGGGGCCCAGAAACCAGGTTTTTTACGAAAATACTTTGTTGCTGCGGACTGATTCGCTAAAAACCCGGTTTCTTTGGTCAGAGTGCGTAAGTTCTGAATAGGCAAATTCGCGCCATGTTTTAGGCTTCTTCATTTCTAGCGATCGCTGCTTCAATTTCCTCTGGGTGTGCCTCAGCATAAGCCCAAGCATTCGCCAAATCTGCTGCACTCAAATAAGGAAAGTCTTGCAAAATTCGCACATCATTTGCACCCAGAATGCGATAATTTACCAGCGACCAAATAGGTATGCGAGTCTTGGCAATTTTAGCATCCCCACCACACACGCCCGGAGTTTTTTCGATTCCTTGCCAAGTATTACTTAAACTTTGAACTAATAGCTGTATTGCCTGAGTTTTTTCACCGGGAGTTAAGACAAGGAGTTGTTTTTCTAATTCTTTCAGTGTCATTTTTTCCGATCTCATAAACTTTACTCTATGGGGAAGCCAGGAATCATTAGATCGATTTCTACCATCAGTTGCATGGTTTCTTTGAGCGCAACCACCACCTTTTGATAGTGCAGTACATCATCAAAGGATAAAGTGCGTTTGGCTTTCTTACGGTCTTTGAGCCATTTGTCTAAAACCTGATAACCGCCAATTTTAAACTCCCAAACTTCGGGGGCGATGCCTTCAAAATAGCGGGTTTTGTTGATATAAACTCGTTGTTCTGCGGGTTTATAGGTAACTTCGGTAACGGCATTGTCACCATCGCCACTCATTTTAGTAATCAGCTTATTAAGCTTTTTCGATTTCATCAGGTGCAGGTCTACCAATGCCTGACCTTTTGCACCCAAGTCTTTGAAGAGTTTATCGTTGCTGGTTAACGGCACACGGGGAAAGTCGATTTTGAGAAACTCGGCGTAGCGTTGGCGATAGGTGGGACTATGGAAGATGGCGTAGATGTAGTAAAAGATGGCTTCTGGTGTGGGAATATAACCAAGTATCTGTCGAATTAAATCTAAAAATTTTTGAGATAGATTTGGCTTGCATTTCTCCTCTAAAAGTGATTTTTGAGGATTGTCATCGTCAGGATATAGATAAAGAGGAGCTAAAGCCATCGTACCTTTATTACTGTAAAAAGCTCGATTATCTACAGCGTGATTGGCCACTGTAAAATGGCTGTAATCCTCTTGAAGTGCTACTTGTCGCATGAAGATGATGCCTAAATTTTCTTTTGAAATAATGTGACGCATCACATCATGCCTTGAGCGCTCTACTAAATCCTCATGAGAATAGTAAAAAAGAGTATCAAAAGGTCGATAAAGGCATTCAGTAAAATAGTTCTCCCACTCAGTATCTGCTGCTAGTGAGCGTCGTTTCTCACTTAATTTCCAGCTCCCTGTATCGGGAATAAAATATTTCTCAGCTACCTCTTGGTTTGAAATAGTTAAATCTCTAAATTCTTTTATGCGCTCATACAGCGCTGTCCGTTCAAAATCAAATACAAAATGATCTCGATGAGTTTTGACCCCTGTGGAGTTAACTGGCATAATTTCTGTAATTTTCCACCCTGTATTATATTCTGCTAGTAAATCAGTATTTTGAGGACTGAATAAATAGAAGGGTAATTGAGGTGCGATCGCTTTCCAATCAACATCGTCAATACAACTTTGATTCAAAATTTCATATTTAGTCGCTCGATCTCCCCAAAGATCAGCATGATGAACATTAGCTGCACCCGTCTTTCCAGGCTCTTTAATAAAAATTCCAATACTAACACCCTGCTGAATATCAAAGACGTTTTGATCGGGAGAACCATCGGGAGAAATTTCTTTTCTTTTAGAATTACCGTGTAAATCCAAGAGATAGATATCTGTAAATGTTTTCATCAAATTCTGACGCATCCCTCGAAATGTTGGATTATCGAGATAACCATGATTGGTAATGAACGCTAAAACGCCATAACCGGTTTCACTGACTCGCCACTGCCCAAAGCGAATGAATTTTACATAATCATCTTGCAAATATTTGGGATTTTTTTCTCCTAGCGGTAAACCGTTCACATAGTAATAATCGCGAACTAAACCAGCGATCCACTCGCTTTTATTTGCCGAATGTCCTGAATAGGGCGGATTGCCCAACACCACCATCACAGGTGTATCTCGTTTTACCGTCGAAGCTTCATTTGCTTCTTGTGCGACAAACTGACCAAACAAAATCTCTGATTTTTTCAGTGCCTCATCTAGCGTATTGGTGAGGTAAATGCCTAATCGCTGTTTGCCCTTAAATTTGTAACCAAGTTCTTGAAGTTCTAGCCCTAGCTTGAGGTGGGCAATGGCATAGGGAGCCATCAATAACTCAAAGCCAAACAACCGATTCAGCAAATTGTCTCGCACATAGCTATCCCACTGATTCGCCATGCCAATTTCTTCTAAATTGCGGTAAATTTGCTTCACCACTTCATACAAAAACGTACCCGTACCCGTGGCAGGGTCGAGAATTTGCACTTTCGGCTTTTGTGTTATTGGATCTTTGGCATTATCAGCTAATCCCAATGGCAAATCGAAGCGGTTTTTGAGAATGGCATCAACCGATCGCACAATAAATGACACCACAGGTTCCGGTGTGTAATAAACGCCTCGACTCTTTCGCAAAGCCGCGTTATACGCCGCCAAAAACGTTTCATAAAAATGCACCACCGGGTCTTCTTGACGAGTGCGCTGCCCAAAGTTTTCGAGAATGCTGCCCATATCAACCTGAGACAGCAATTGCACCAGATCGTCGATCGCCCAATCGATCTGACTGACTGCATCCGTTTCGACGATCGTATTAAACAATCGCTTCAAAAATGGGTTTGTTGCCGGAATATACGTGCCAGCCGTGCGCCGAGTAAACGGTTCACACCCTGGATTTTGAGCATGACCAACTCTTGCCGCAAATAACCCATAAGAAATCGTCTGAGCATACATATCAGCAAAATCAGCATCATTCAAATCGGGCAACAACACCTCACTAAAGCCCTGTTTTAGTTGATGCAATTCACCGTCTTTCCTTTCTCCCTCCAGCGCAGTTGTTGTTGCTAACCGGATTGCCTTCGTCAACCTCGCCATCTGTCGCGCCAGGTCTTCAGGACTGCTGATAATCTCGCCTCTATAGTTGATAAACTGATCTAGCAGAGCCGCAATCTTTTCTGTAGCCCTTACTTGCAGCTTATTCTCACTACGATCTGCTAAAATTTCCTTCTGCCTGCGCTTCCCATTCACATACCAACGAAACTCTAAATAATTGGTCAATACTAGATTCGGAAACGCTTCTATATAGCGCTGCAATTGCTCCGATTTTTCTATCTGATCCAGGTCTAGCCCAACATCTTTGGCTTCTACATAACCCACCAATAGTTCCCGCCGCCTCACGGTAAAATCTGGAATCCCTGCCTTGTTGCCTTTTTCTTCAATGACGGCATCAATGCCCTTGTCTGAGTCATCCAGCAAATCTTTCAACGCTGGATAATGGCTGCGTTCGCTACCTTTTTGCAGGTTATTTTGAATCGACTTGAGGTAAGCATCAAAAGATATAGATGGCATTGAATCAGTTTCCTGGTTTAGTTTGGAAATGTTTCCTGAATTCGTTTAATGCTATTATAGTAGATAGAATAGTCCTGGAGATAGGGGCCCAGAAACCGGGTTTTTTAGGAAAATACTTCGTGCCTACCGACAGATTAGATAAAAACCAGGTTTCTTCGTCGGAGTCAGTAAGCCCTATATGGATTTATTCTCTTTTTCGCTGACCGAAAGGTAAAAATCATGAAATGTCGCTGTTATTTCTTAATTTTTATCCTTATTGGATTATCCTTAACAAGCTGCGAACAGGCGAAGTCATTTCAAGAAATAGATCGCACATTTAAAAAGAGTAATGCGATCGAACAACACAATTTTAACTTTCAAGCGGGCGATCGCACGATCGATCGAACTAACAACATCCAAGGAAGTCCGAAGAGTGGGAAGTTCGATAGAACTACCAACTCACCGGAAGAAAGTGCGATCGTGTTAGGAATTTTCGGGTTTTGTTTGATGTGTTATTTATTAGTTTGGAAGTTTCGCGGGAGGGAAGAAGCTAACAAGATGCTGAGAAGAATCAGAAGAAGAGTGAAGTGAGGATAGATACTTGCTAAACCTCATTTTTTCTTAGTGCGGTTGCGTTTTCTCGATTCAGCCGCCGTATTTTTTGCTTTTTTTTGTTTTTCTTTACTTGCTTTAGATTCATTGACAGCACTACCACTTATCGGTTTGCTGGAAAATCCCGATGTATCGGAGTTTTTAGCTGCCATTATAGGAGCAATGCTAGCATTATATATCTCCTGAAATTGTGTTAGACCTTCCCCCGTACTCATATCAAACCCTGCTTGATGACCGAGCGTTACAAAGGATTTGGCAAATCCAAATTTAGAGGAATCTTCCATAATCTCCTTAAATTCCGGCTCGATATCCCGCAGGTATTTGATAATTGAAGTGGCATTTCGCAGTTTAAATTCTCGCTTCAAAAATTGCCAGAACGCCAATAATTCCGGGATAGCATTTTCACCTTCTTCCGGCGAAAGCAAACTCACTTTCCTGGGAAACAACTCTTCGACTACAGTTGCCACATCTTCCACTTTCATTCGAGGCAGCGTAAAACCTTCATAGCCAAAACCGTAATAAATGAACTGCGAGATCCAAAATCCAACGTCTGGATAAGTTTTACAGTATTCTTCTCCTTCGGGAGAATTGACAAATAGCTCGATTAGCGTTTCCTGATAATCTTCCAGGAGTGGTTCTGCTTCGTCATAATCTAGGTCATTTAGTTGGCGGATGTTAAAAGGTTGATCTGACATAGTTGAAAATTTTTTAATTGAATTGACTTTAGCTCTAAGGTTAGTACAATTTTTGCCGTTCTATTAATTCTTTAGGATTTCATTATATTTAAAAATTCTCCGATCGCCGGTATATTTGACTAGCACCGATCGCCCGTGACTATTTAAACCAAGCTAGCATTGTATAGGGCGATCGCCCGTCTCCACCGAACAGCGAAAGATGTGATATAATCTCAAGTAAAACTATAATTGTTTGAGCTTGGCAGCCCGCCACTTCAAATTATGAAGTCAAGACAACAGTACGAATACATCCACTGCCGCAAAACTCCAGAAGCCATAGCTCAAAAATTTCTGACACTAACTATGGCTCAAGTTGATGCTACGATTTTGTACTATCTGGAAAATCAAGAAACTGTAGGTAAATATGTAGGAGATTGGTTAGAATATTGCCTCAAATCTGAAGCTGAATACGATCGCAATCCATCACCTTTTGTCTTAAAAATGCGTCAGATTAAAGAGCAAAATAAGAAATCGCAACAACTAGATAGAGTTTATTAATGTCTGACTTAGAAAAAGGTCTAGCCGCTTTTAATAACGAAGATTATACCCAAGCCTTTACCTTGTTAAAACCACTAGCAGAACAAGGTAATGCTGCATCCCAGTGCATAATTGCCAGTATGTACCATTTAGGATTAGGTCGAGAAATGATGATATTAGAAGCAATTAAATGGTACATCAAATCCGCTGAGCAAGGCTATGGTGTTGCCTCAAACAACTTAGCAGGAATTTATCTTTGCGGTGCTGATGGTGTAGCAGCCGATCGCACTGAAGCAGAAAAATGGTTTCAAAAAGCCAGAGAACAAGGATTTTCACATACACCCATCTGAGCGTGAATATGTGAACCAAGCTAGCATTGCATAATATCAAGTCCAGTGGCATCCTTCTAGCATGGAGGGGGCGGGTTTACGATATTATTAATTTTAGTCAATTATTGTTTGTAAAACCCGCCCCTACAACATTGCAAATCAACCAGATACAATCTAAAACAACCCCAAAACAAAAACCCGGTTTATCCAATAAACCGGGTTTAATCATCTGCGTTAATCCGCGTTAATCCGCGTTCATCTGCGGTTGCAAAATCCTACAATTGCTTCACCTCAGAAACCAATTTGGCAACCACATCCTTAGCGCTACCAAACAACATCATCGTCTTATCCTTGTAGAACAACTCATTGTCTACACCGGAAAAACCAGCACTCATCCCGCGCTTAATCACGATCGTATGCTTGGCCTTATCAACCTCCAAAATCGGCATCCCGTAAATCGGGCTCGCCGTATCGTGACGCGCCGCCGGATTCACCACATCATTCGCACCAATCACCAACGCCACATCCGTTTCTTCAAACTGCGGATTGATATCGTCCATATCGTACAACTGCGGATAAGGCACGTTTGCTTCCGCCAACAGCACATTCATGTGCCCCGGCATCCGCCCAGCCACCGGGTGAATCGCGTATTTCACGTCAACACCCATTTTTTCCAAACCGTCGGCTAACTCGCGCACCGCGTGCTGTGCTTGCGCTACAGCCATCCCGTAACCGGGAATAATTACAACCGATCGCGCATAACCCAACATCATCGCACTTTCTTCGAGATTGATGCTGCGAACAGTTTTGTCAGTAGCACCAGCAGTCCCAGCAGCCGCCCCAGCACTACCGCCACCGCTACCAAAGGCGCTAAACAGCACACTAGAAAGCGATCGATTCATCCCCTTGCACATGATTTGCGTCAAAATAATCCCCGACGCGCCCACCAATGCACCAGCGATAATCAGCATATTGTTCATCAAAATGAACCCAGCGACACTCGCCGCAATCCCCGAATAAGAGTTAAGCAGCGACACCACCACGGGCATATCGCCACCGCCAATGGGTAGCACAAACATGATTCCCAGAATATTGGAAATCGCCACCAAACCCAGGAATACCGGCACATTTTCGGGATTCGTCAGCATATAACCGCTGCCGGCTAAAAGTGCGATCGCCAGCATGGCATTAAACGGCTGTTGCAGCGGAAACGTCACAGGCGCACCCGGCAGCAATTCTTGCAGCTTCGCAAACGCCACAAGGCTACCAGTGAAAGTAATCCCCCCAATGAGCACACCCAAAAGGATCGTGATTGTCGCGTCTGGAGTTGGCGATTCCGGGATGCTGAGATAGCGCCAGAATTCTCCCACAGCAACGAGTGCAGAAGCCGCGCCCCCAAAACCGTTAAGCAAACCCACCATCTGTGGCATATCCGTCATCGCGACGGTTTTCGCCATAATTGTTCCCAAAATGGAACCGATGATTATTCCGACAGCAATCAATTCGTAGCTGATGACTTGCTTTTCCAGCAACGTACCGACGATCGCAATTAACATCCCGATCGCAGCTAACACATTCCCTTGACGGGCGGTTGCAGGGGAACCCAACTGTTTCAAACCGATAATAAACAAAGATGCGGCAACTAAATAACCTAGTTGAATGCCACTGGGCAGAAAATCGCTCACGCTTTAACCTCTTTTTTCTTGAACATTTGCAGCATTCGATCGGTTACTAAAAAACCGGCGACAACGTTAATTGTGGCCAGGGCGATCGCGATCGTCCCCAAAATCGAAGTAACAGTTACATTACCTTGGCCAGAAATCAGAATTGCACCTAAAACCGCAATTCCAGAAATCGCATTCGATCCCGACATCAAAGGTGTGTGCAGCGTCGGCGGGACTTTATTGATTACTTCAAATCCCACAAACGACGCTAGAGTAAACACCACTAAACCTGCAATCAATCCTTCTGCCATAACAATTGGTAATTGGTAATTGGTTATTAGTCATTAGTCATTAGTCATTAGTCATTAGTTGTTAGTTGTTAGTCAATAGTCATTAGTCCTTAGTCATCAACTGTAAAAGCTTTACCGTTTCCAAACCAGGTCAAACGTCTTCACAGACTGCTGTTTACTGCCGAGATCAGATCCCCCCTAGCCCCCCTTAAGAAGGGGGGGACAAGAAGCATTCAAAGTCAACCCCTACTCCCCTTCTTAAGGGGGATTTAGGGGGATCTGGCCTTGACTACCAACGAGATTTATCAACGGTTTTAGATTTAAGCTGACACTAATGAAACCACCCATTTTCCTACTAATGACTAATGACTGTTGACTATTAACTAACTAACGGCTGAAGCCTCAGCAGCCAAAGCATCCCGAACTCGCTGGTTGCTAATTTCGCCATCGCGGGCGACGCAAGCACCAGCAATGATATCGTCTTCAAAATTCAAATTGAGTTCCTTATCTTTCAGCATCAACTGAACTAAAGCCGAGATATTCTTCGAGTAAGTTTCGCTAGCGTGGACAGGCATAGACGAGGGCACATTAATCGGGCCGATGACATTAACGCCGTTCCATTCAACATCTTTCCCCGCTTCCGTGCATTCGCAATTGCCGCCTTGTTCGCCCGCGAGGTCAACAATTACCGATCCGGGCTTCATTTGAGAAACCATTTCTCTAGTAACTAAAATAGGTGCTTTTCTGCCGGGAACTTGAGCGGTTGTAATAACTGCATCGGAAGCGCTGACGTGTTGGGTGAGCACTTGGCGGGTGTATTCTTTGGCTGCTTCTGATAGTTCTTTTGCATAGCCTCCGGCGGCGACGGTTTCTTCCTTGAGTTCGACATCAAGGAATTTAGCGCCCAAACTTTGCACTTGTTCTTTTGTTTCCGGGCGGATGTCGAAGGCTTCGACTACCGCACCCAAACGGCGCGCAGTGGCGATCGCCTGCAAGCCAGCAACGCCCACACCCATTACCAAGACTTTCGCGGGGCGAATCGTACCCGCCGCCGTTGTCAGCATTGGGAAATATTTCGGCAAAGCGGAGGCTGCGATCAATACCGCTTTGTAACCGGCGACGTTACCCTGAGATGACAGCGCATCCATGCTTTGAGCGCGGCTGGTGCGCGGGATCATTTCCATGCTGAATGCCGTTACTTTGCGATCGGCTAAACGCTGCACTAAAGCAGGATCTCCCAGAGGATTCAAAAATCCGATGAAAACGCCTCCTTCCCGGAGTTGATGAACTTCTGATTCTTGCAGGGCCCCGATTTTGACGACGAGATCGGCTTCGCCCCACAGCCTAGCGGTATCGGCGACAACCTGAGCTCCCGCTTCTTCGTAAGCAAGATCCGAGAAAAAGGATTGTGCGCCGGCACCGGCTTCAACCCAAACTTCGACGCCTTGTTTTACCAATTTGGCCACAGCGTCGGGTACTAAAGCCACCCGGCGTTCGCCTGCTTCTATTTCTTTTGCGATCGCTAATTTCATACACTCTCCTTATTTAAGCTTTCCCAGGACGGTTGAAACCGCGCCTACACAGACAAAACCTGCCTCCGCAGGTTTCTTGAAGTGCGATTTTTAATCGCCCGATGCCTTGCTTTACATTGAAGCAGCCGTTGCCTTAAACTTCTCTCGTTGATACTAAAGCCGATCGCCCAAATTCGACCCGTATCTTTAACTTATCTTATACATTCAAATTCGCTAAATTGTTAAGTTGGCCACCGATTATGATATAATTTTATGTCGCCTAATTCTGTAGTTTAAATGTCAGTTATCAGTATTACGCAAAAATTACGAAAAAAAAAGTGACCTCAGCCGGCGGTCGCTCGCCCTCATCAAATTGCTGAGACGTGCGATATATTGTAGCCACGATCGCAAATTTCGGGCGAGCAATATTTAAGGTTCACCAAGAGTTTAATTAGAGGAGTTGTTATGCGACGATTATTTTCAGCACTAGCGGTTACAGGTTGCTTGGTGGCTGGATTACCCGCCATCAGTTTAGCCCAGTCCATGCCAGGATTCACGATTTTCGGCGGCCCCGAACGCGCCAACCAATTAAACTATCGCTTAGATTACGGCAAAGCGGGGATGAGCGGCGATAGATATCGGCTGCGAATTCCTTCCAAAAAAGTAAGTTTGGCGATCGCCCAACTGAACATATCCTATCCAGACTACTACAAAGGCGAATTCGACCCAAAAGACATTAAAGTGCGCGTCAAAGACAAAACAATAGAATTGCAAGAAGTAATCTGGGACAAAGAAAATCGATTCATAGAAATTTATCCCACAGAACCAATTCCTGCAGGAAACAATGTTGAGGTTGTACTCTCCAACGTCCAAAACCCATCTCCCGGCGGAATGTACCATTTCAACGTCCGCATCCGCACTCCTGGGGACGTTCCCTTGCTGCGTTATCTCGGTACTTGGCTGTTGAGCATTAATTGAGGGAAGAGTTTGGGGAAGGAATTTCTCGTTATTCAAGCGATCGCGACAGAAAAATTTAACTGTGGCGATCGTTTTCCTGCGAGCAAAAATTTAACAATACTCAAATCCTGGTTTTCGGGAGTTGTGAAAATAGAACCTCCGGCTCATATCGCAATTCTCAATGATTCGTAATAATGAGTCTAGGGGCAGTCCCCCGATGGTTGCCCTTCGCTAATTAGGGGTAGGCTTAGGGGCGCTACCCCTAAAAAATGTTTACCAATCAAATAGGATTTCTCTAGCCGTACTTGCAGCATGAATCTACTAGCAAAAATCAAAACAATACAACTTCCTCCAGCGCTGCGATCGAGAAATTATCGCCTGTTTTTTGCAGGACAAGGCATCTCACTGATTGGCAATTGGATGACGCAAGTCGCTACTATTTGGCTTGTCTACAATTTGAGCGATTCACCTTGGATGCTGGGCGTGGTGGGATTTACAAGTCAAATCCCCACATTAATTTTACTGCCTTTTGCAGGAGTTTTAATCGATCGCTGGAACCGCCACCGAGTCATAGTTGCCACTCAAATATTAGCGATGGTTCAATCCTTAGCGCTAGCATTTTTAGCGCTAACAGGAGTTGTTAACATTTGGCAGATCCTGGTGCTGAGTTTCTTTCAAGGCGCAATTAACGCCTTTGACGCGCCGGCACGGCAAGCTTTTGTACCGGAACTTGTAGAAAAGAAAGAAGATTTAGCAAATGCGATCGCCCTCAACGCTTCCATGTTCAACGGAGCCAGATTAATCGGCCCAGCAATTGCAGGTTTGGTAATAGCTACAGTCGGCGCAAGTTATTGCTTTCTCATTGACGGACTCAGCTACATCGCTGTAATTGCAGGCTTATTAGCGATGCAGATCAAAGCCCGTAAAATTGCCCCAACTAATACCAAACCCTTACAAAGATTAAAAGAAGGATTCGTTTATGCCTTCGGATTTCCCCCGATTCGAGCAATTTTACTGCTATTAGCATTAGTCAGTTTTTCGGGAATGTCTCACACAGTTTTAGTCCCCATTTTTGCCACCAAAATTCTGCAAGGCGACGCACAAACCCTCGGCTTTTTGATGGCATCTTCAGGAGTTGGCGCTTTCGCGGGCGCGATTTATTTGATTTCGCGCAAAAGTATAGTTGGTCTCGGCAAATGGATTGCGATTTCACCGGCAATTATGGGATTTGGACTAATAGGTTTTGGTTTGTCCCACGTCTTGTGGCTGTCATTAATCATGATGTTGTTTGTGGGGTTTGGTTTCATTATCCAATTTGCCGGAGGAAACACATTTTTGCAAACAATTGTGGAAGACGACAAACGCGGAAGAGTGATGAGCATATACACGATGGCATTTTTTGGAGTGACACCGTTTGGGAATTTAGTTGCTGGCGGATTGGCAAATTATATCGGCGCTCCCAATACAGTCATCATTGGAGGTATAATTTGTGTTTTAGGCTCCATAGTTTTTACCAAACAGTTGCCAGCTTTAAAAAACTTAGTCCGGCCACTTTATCAAAAAATGGGTTTAATTCCGCACTAGCGATTTAGCCTAAAATCACAAAGGCCAACATTAAACAACATTCCCAAAGCTAAGCTCAGACTGTATCTCTAGCAATCCTCAACAATTTGTAAACTTCTCTCTTTCCCTCTTATCTTCTCTTTCTCTGCGCCCTCTGCGCCCTCTGCGGTTAAAAAATCCAAATTAATTACGCAACCCGTCGCAGAAAATGTTTTTTAGTTTGTTCACCATTCTTGTTCGGCTTCTGCTTCTGCTTGGATTAAATTTTGCCGCAGTTGCACCCAATTTATTTGATGAGAGGGCAAGTCTTCGATGAGCTTTCCGCGCTGTAAATGCAGAATTTGCGTGCTAAATTGCTCGGCTAATTCTAATTGATGGTTTACCATGACAATTGTGGTTTGGCCGTTTGTTAGCTGTGTCAATACTTGCAAAAGGTGGGCGGCTTTTCCTGCGTCTAGGGCGGATGTTGGCTCGTCTAAAAGCAAGATTTTTGGTTGTAGGATGATGCCGCGGGCGATCGCCACGAGCTGTTTTTGGCCTGTGGAAAGCTGGAATTCGCTGCGATTGAGCCATTCTTGGGGTATGTGCAGTTGTTCGATCGCCCCGCTAATTCTCTCAGCAATGTTTGATGAATTGACGCCCCGCAGCTTTAAAGGATAAGCCAATGCTTCTCGCACCGACATTCCCAAAAGCTTGGATTCTTGCAGGATGAGGGTGATTTGTTTGCGGAGTTCGATCGCAGGTATTTGGCGATATTCTGTATTTTCCAGATAAATCGAGCCGCTGGTGGGACTGCTGAGCCGATTTAGCAGTCGCAACAGCGTTGTTTTGCCGGCACCTGAAGGGCCAACAATTGCCACGCGAGATCCCTTGTTTACCTGAAACGATATATTTTCCAACAAATAACTTGAGGCGATCGGTGTTTTCAAGCTTACACCGTCAATTCGCAGTTGAGGATTTGTTTCTGTATTATTTTCCGAATAATCAGGCATTTAATTAATTAAAAATCCCAAAAAGTTGCACATATTTCGATCCCCCTAAATCCCCCTTAAGAAGGGGAGTAGGGGTTGACTTTGATCGGAATCTTGTCCCCCCCTTATTAAGGGGGGTTAGGGGGGATCGGAATTCTCTGAAACGACCTATAAAATTGGTATGAGTCTAGGACGATCGCAACTAAATTCATCCGTGTATCCGTGTCGTTATCCTTTTCCTTCTCAAACTTTTACAGCTTTTTCTAAAGGAAAACCCAGCTTTTCGCGCTGTTCCAAATAAAGCTGAGCAACTCGCCGCGCCAAGTTGCGAATTTTGGTAATATACCGGGTTCTTTCCGTTACCGAAATCACACCTCTAGCATCGAGTAAATTGAAAGTGTGAGAACATTTTAGCACATAATCAAGGCTCGGTAAAACCAATCCTTTTTTTGTCAATTGTTCGGCTTCTTGCTCGTACAATCCAAATAGAGTAAACAGCAATTCGGGATTGGAATCTTCAAAGTTATAAGTACACTGTTCTATTTCTCCTTGCAGGTGAACGTCGCCGTAAGTGATGCCATCTTTCCACTGAATTTTCGTCATCGCATCGACTTCTTGGAGATACATTGCGAGGCGTTCTAGTCCGTAGGTAATTTCAATGGAGACGGGGCGACAGTCAATGCTTCCACACTGCTGAAAGTAGGTAAATTGGGTGATTTCCATGCCGTCGAGCCAGACTTCCCAGCCGACGCCCCAAGCTCCGAGGGTGGGCGATTCCCAGTTGTCTTCTACGAAACGAATGTCGTGGTCTTCGGGGCGAATTCCTAATGCTCTGAGGGAGTCTAAATAGATGTCTTGGATGTTGGGAGGAGAGGGTTTAATTAAAACTTGATATTGATAGTAATGTTGGAAGCGGTTGGGATTTTCACCGTAGCGTCCGTCGGTGGGGCGGCGACAGGGTTCGATGTAAGCGACTGACCAAGGTTCGGGGCCGATTGCTCTGAGAAAGGTGTGGGGATTCATGGTTCCTGCACCTTTTTCTGTGTCGTAGGATTGGGCGATCAGGCAGCCTCGATCGCTCCAGAATTTGTTTAAGGTGGCAATGACTGATTGAAAGTTCACTGGTTTAAATATGGTTAGCGAGTGTCTAAGCTTATTTAAGCATACTCAAGGCACGGTTTATTTAAATAAACTATGTATCGCTGGATATTTAATTTCTTTTTTCTAATATTGTATCGCTCGAGTTATTGCGATCGATAATAGCAATGTTTTTTAGATTTATCTGTCCCTACTGCTAGGGAAAAGAGCCATCATGTTGTTGGTGGATAGGGTGGTGGATATTCTCCGCTCGTGATGAGTTGCTCGCGTTCGAGGATGCGTTCTGGGAGGTTAAATTGTAGAATTTTAGCGGTTACGCGCCCTTGCGGAGTCAGTGGGACAATGGTTCCTCTATCTAACCGAAAGTGGTCTGACCATTTCTGGAGACGGGGATTAAAAAAGGGGGTTAGCTGTTGTGTTTCAGGATCGATCGAACCGAGGTCAGTTCCTTTGAAACGGTTGCAGCAAGGACACGATAACGCTAGGTTTTCCACGACGGTGATGCCATCATGTTTTTCTGCAATAATGTGTTCCATTTCAAAGGCGAAAAGTGCAGCCGTTTGGGGAAATCGGCAATACTCGCATTGCTCTGCGGCGCGTTGAGTCACTAACCGACGCAAAGTGGCTGGTACATAACTCATGCTGCTGTCTGTAAGTGTTTGTAAGCATGAGCTTTGGCTAACCGCACCCAATGTTCTAGGAGCAAGTATCGATCGAGTTCGACTTCTTCCGATCGCGAGAGAGTGCCGGATTTATTGCGATCGAGCAATTCGCTCATGCGGGTTTGCAATGCAGGCGTGGGGCGGATAGCGAGGATGACTTCTGGGCTGGGTTGACTGGCAAGCAATGCGACGATTTGGAGCTCGTCTTGGTAGGGGATGGTTTCTGGGGGGGTGAGTTCCTGGAGTGCGCGATCGAGGGCTTCTGGGAGGCGATCGCCCAATTGTTGCAGTTTTTCACCCAGGCGATCGGGGACTTCTAGGATAATTTGCATACTTCGGTGATGTGAGGATGAGACTTGCTGTGATTGTAACAAATGGGCGATCGATATCTTGAGTAGGATTGCCCTACTCGGCTTTTTCACGTTGGCGTTTTTCGATTTCGGCGATCGGGAGCAATAAATTTTCTTTGATTGTATCTCCTATTTCTTTACTAACGCTGTTAAATTTTACAGCAATAATAAGACAATCAACTAATAACTTATTTGCTTCATAATATCTGCTTAAATCTTCTTTCTGTTTGTCCTCAAGTAACCAGTGGTGAGGAATGTCTCTGTGGCTGCCTATAGTATTTTTTAATAAATTCAAAAAACCTTCATTCTTATGCTCGTTAAACAAATTATTCCATAAATCGATAATTTCACGACATTCCCGATCTTTTTCACTTGCAATCGATTTGCTTTTAATAATAAGCATTTTATTCCATAAACAAAGTAGATTTTCATAAATCTCATTAAAAAATATTCCTCGACTACTAGCAGCATTAATGATGTTAAAAATTTGGAGTAAGCATTTTTCTAGTTCATTAACTTGTTGGTTTAGAACACAAGGCTGTGTAAGAAAAAAAGGAAACGATGGAAGAGATCTTATTAACCAATAAAGTAAATTATCTAATATTAAAACAAAATCTATTACTTCCTTGTTGAGTCTATTGTATAGGGATAAATGATTTAATATATTCGCATCCGATATAAATCCATCAGAAATGCTGTAAGCATTAAATAAATCGAAATAAAAACACCTACATTCAGATATTAACCCAGCAGTAAAAATACTTTCTTTCAAATTTTCACTTGATAAAGTTACAATATCTTTTCCTAAAGCAACAGCGTCAAGCATTTTTCTACTCATACTTATCCAATGATAGATTTCTAGAGCTGCTAAGTTGGATTTTCGATCTATCCAGTGAATAATTTCGCCTACAATAGTGATGTCTCTTTGTATTTCTATAACTCTTATATTAATAAATTCAAGATGAGTGCTAGAGTCTTTAAGTAATTCAATTGTCAGCAAAAATATTTCTTTCCACGGCCTCTCTGTAATGTGATTTACGAAGTTTTCTAGCTCGGATAGCTTGCAAAACCACTTCGCTACTAAATACTCTTGAAACGTCAGGTGTGAAAATGACCAATAGCCTGCCGAGCGCTCGATCAGTAATCCGGTTTCTGTCTCGAATATTTTCATAATGTTTCTGGCAGTAGAACGTTCAACTCCAAAATAGTTACAAATGAATTTTTCTAGGGTTTGTTCTTCAGGGAAATAGTCATTTTTTTCAAATAACATTACTGCTAACTCTGCCAAAAACTCCTCTTTGATGTCAATGGTTAATTTCCGATCGCTGGGCATTCGTTTCAGTCGCTCCAATAACTGACGTATGCCTTTTTCATAAAGCTGAGAACGCTTTTTAGGTAGGTTGCCTTGTTCATCCCGAAAAACTGCACAAATCAAATTTAACAGTACGGGTGTAACGGTTAGTTCTGCAATAGTTTTGTTCTCTGCTGCTCGAAGTTGCTGCTGTAATTGAGGTGCAAGGGATGCCTGAGCACCTGAATCGACTATCTTGAACCAATTTTCCACGAATCGATCTACTTGTTCAGGCGTAAAGTTATCGACTTCGACATCCGTAAAACCTTCTAGCTCTTTTTGGCTCTGGGTTCGGCAGGTAATGACCAATCGGTTGTTTCGGTATCCAACAAACTCTCGTACCGCGTCAATTACCTTTTCCATATCGTCTGAAGGCACTTCATCCAAACCATCAAGCAATACTAACGATCTTCCCTGCACTAAAATCTCTTTGACATTGGCATCGCACCCGTTCGATTGCTTGGATAATGCTTCAGCCAAATAATCCAACAGATCCCACGACGTTTCGTGCGCCCTTTTTGCAAACTCTGGCAACGTAACAAACAGCGGTACTAAATCAGCGAAAAAATTTTCCTCTGGCTGAATGCACTTTACTGCCAATGATTTAAGAAATGTTGTTTTTCCTGCTCCGGGTTTACCCAACACCAACAATTTGGCGTAGTCTTTGATGACTGAGATTGCCTCCACTCCTTTCTGTTTAACCTGACTCAAACTCAGGCGATCGAAATCCTGGCGATTACCTGGTTCATATTCGCCCCGCCAGTTAGAAAAATGACGTGAAGAACTGACTTGCTCTAACACATTCAAGTCAATGTAAATTTTGTCCACTGGCACAGGTTGACTCACTGAGAACATCCGCATTGTGCCGATGATGCTATGTGGGGCAGTGATGAAAGGCAAAAGGCGCGATCGCACTTCCTGAACCAACTCATCAATCTCACTTACCTTGTTTCTGAAACCTAAACTTCCAGAAGGATTTGACTTCTGATATTCGTTCAGTAGGAAATCGTGCAGCTTTCGCAATTTGCCTGGTCCTTTACCGCCAATGCTGAACTTTCCATATACTCCGCTCATCCTGGTTCCAAATGCGGATTCCGAGATAGAGAGGGTTCCTGCAATCTCTAAATTACTTTTGTTGCTACTAAAACGTGCAACGAAAGCTTCCTCTTGTTCTGGAGAAAGGTACTTCTGAGCTAATTTGACAAGAAACTCACGCGGTAACAACTGCATCGACTGACATTAATAGCTTTACAGCTAGTATAGCCACTACTTTGCGATTCTTGGAGACAAGTGAGCCAAAGTCAGGCAAGTCAGCCAAAGTCAGCCTAAAATTTGGATGAAATCTCTCAAATCCTCTTGAGACAGTGGATTTAAGCAATTCACAAGAGGTCTAAGCGATGTCTGGTAAGAACAAAAAGAAATGGCTGAAAGTAATCGAATTTGCAGTGGTTGGCTTTGCGACTTTGTGCGATCCAACAGCAGGCGGGTTACTGTTGGGGCTCAAGGTGTGCTTTCAAATTCTGACAGCGTTGCAGAAAGATGATCCGAGTGAAACAGACAAGGACAAACCGACAACCCGCCGTTTGTCCGATCGCCAGCAATCCGATCGAGAGGCAGCCATCATGAGCCGATCGCTTCCTCATACATCAGTTGAATTCACCAAGCAGCAAAAGTTAAGTTAGTCTCGCGATTTGTAGGTGCGATCGCTCCTCAAACTATCGAGCGATCGCCCCTTTGTTACGATGGAAGTAATTCTCATCCTGACGCTAAAGTAGCTTCATAATTTCGATTTTGCACTAGGATAGAGAAAGCAGCCGAGAAACTTTAGTTAGGAACTTACTTTTATGACTCACCCCACCCTTAGTCGCGAAGCAATCGCTCAGCGTGGCAAAGAGATATACCAACAACGCATCCGTACCCATATTGAAATAACAGAGAATATCGGTAAAATTATCGCGATCGATCTCAATACTGGTCAATATGAGATTGACAAAGATTTGCTAGCAGCTTGTCATCGCCTGCAAGCCAAACAGCCTAATGCCATTACTTGGGCGGAGCGCATCGGTTATGATGCTGTATATGCAATAGGTGGAACATTGGTTAGGACAGCATTGTGATTAATGGAATAGTTGTTGGGCTTCAAGCACGCATGGGAATTATTCTCTACCCTCCGGGACGTGCAGAAATAGAAATCGAATGCGTTATTGATACAGGTTTTGAAGGGTTCTTAACTTTGCCACCTACTGTAGTTGCAGAGCTTCAGTTACCTTACGTTGCACCAATTAATGCAAATTTGGCTGACAACTCCCGCATCGTAACCAACGTTCATCAAGGCACGATCCTTTGGAATGGGGTGGAGCGAGTGATTCCAGTTTTAGCAATGGGTCGTCGTCCTCTCATCGGGACAGCACTTCTAGAAGACTATCACCTTAGTATTGATTTTTGTGAAGGAGGAACGGTACTGGTAGATGACATCATGTAATTTCTGTATCGAGTAGCTTGAGAAAAATCAGTAGTTTGCCCTCGCTAAACTGTTGAAACTCTCCATTCATCAAATGAGATACTTCTAGCTGGGAAATGCCAAGAAGTTGACTAACTTCGCGTTGTTTCAAGTTCCGTTGTTTCAGGAGACGGATTACTTGAATTCCTATTTTGCCTCGCATAAAAAGTTCATCTGCATCCTTCAGACCGAGGTCAGCGAATACGTTGCCACTGCTTTCTTCAAAAATCGGTTCTTGTGTCATGGTTCTCTCTTGGCATGGTATAGTACCCATCTTCGATTCGCATCGACAACTCATGAAAACAGACACCATTTTCTACAGCCTGTTTCAGGAATTCCCCAGCTTCTTCTTTGAACTGATCGATCGCCCTCCAGACGAAGCCGCCGCCTATGAATTCACCTCCCGCGAAATCAAACAACTCGCATTCCGCATCGACGGGTTATTTCTCCCCAAAACCGAAGAACCTGAAAAACCATTTTACTTGGCTGAAGTTCAGTTTCAACCCGATGCCGACTTGTACTACCGCATCTTTGGCGAACTCTTTCTCTATCTGCGACAATACAAACCCCTCAATCCTTGGCGCGTGGTTGTCATCTATCCCAATCGTCGCATCGAACACGAACAGATGTTGCAATTTCAGGAACTCTTAACCAGTCAGCGCGTCCAACGGATTTACCTCGATGAATTGCCAGAAGCCGCAGATCGATCGCTCGGAGTGAAAGTTGTTAAACTGGTAATCGAGCCAGCAGAGACAGCAGCAGAACAAGCACGGCAGTCGATCGCAATGGCCCGACAACAGTTGTCCGATCCAACCGTTCTACGCGATTTAATTAACCTCATCGAAACAATTATCGTCTACAAACTCCCCCAGAAAAGCCGCGAGGAAATTGCCGCCATGTTGAATTTAAGCGAACTCAGACAAACTCGATTTTACCAGGAAGTCAAGCAAGAAGGCTTAGAAGAAGGACTCGAACAAGGTAAGCAGGAAGGTGAGCGGCAGGCGAAGTTAGAAGCCATTCGTCGCACGATAGGGTTGGGGATAAATTTAGAGACGATCGCGCAATTATTAGATTTGTCTCTCGAATTTGTTCGGCAAACAATTAACAAAATCCAACGGGAATCGATGTCACTCCCCGAACAAAAGATCGACTCATTTATCGAACTATTAACTCAGCAGCGATCGCTCTTCGGGGCCGAACAATTAACCGAACTAGCGCAGCTAATTGAACCCTTATCCGATGAGATCGATGTCCTTTCAGAAGCGATTTCATCCTGGGCTGAAAATTACCCTTCAATTCAGCAAGCTCAAGCCCAACTCCTCGAACCACTACCGCCGATCGCTAAGCCATCAGAAAAAGCAGCAGTCACCCGAGAAACTAGCGAATCTCAACTCGGCGATCGCCTCAACAAACAAGCTCTCAAAAATGCCATTTTATTGTAGCGCGAGCTGCCATATTTCTACTGGCAAATAAACAGAGGCAGATATTGCTGTCTTGCGTCAGGTGTTGAGTGGAAGCGATCGCCAAATTGCCACTAAAAAACAGAACAGTCAGAACCCCGATTTCTTGAATAAGTCGGGGTTCTGACAGTGAAAAAGTTGAGATTACTTTCTAGTTTAGTCTGCAGGAGCCAGGGAAACTAACAGAGTGATGTTGTCAACGCCGATGACATAAACCGTGTCTCCCGGTGTGAGGGTGATTTGGCGATCGCACCGTGCGGGCCACCAGCTACCTTGGAAGCGGACGCGACCTGTTTGATTCGGGTAAATCGATTCATCGACCACTGCTTCTTCGTTGAAGTAGTTAAAATTGGTGTTGATGTAGTTATCCATTATGATATTCTTTTCTGTGCTGTAGGTGTGAAGAGAAAAAATAGAACCGAAAGCTTTTACTACGTTAAACATTTTGTTGACTCCTTTTGTGTTAATATATATCGAAGTTTAATCGCCTATTTATGCTATTTAAGAGGTTGCATTTCCGGGATTGAGATTTATTTGTTGCCGTTGTATTTCAATTTCTGATTTAGTCTGCAGGAGCCAGGGAAACTAACAGAGTGATGTTGTCAACGCCGATGACATAAACCGTGTCTCCCGGTGTGAGGGTGATTTGGCGATCGCACCGTGCGGGCCACCAGCTACCTTGGAAGCGCACGCGACCTGTTTGATTCGGGTAAATCGATTCATCGACGACTGCTTCTTCGTTGAAGTAGTTAAAATTGGTGTTGATGTAATTTTTGATAAGCATATTGTTAGCTGTGCTGTATCCTTGGGTAGAGAAAATCGAGCCGAAAGCTTTTACTACGTTGAACATGATATTTACTCCTGTTGTGTTAAAATATATGGATGTGTAATTGTCTGTTTATGCTATTGAAAGGCTGCATTTGCTCGCTTGAGATTGATTGCCTTGATATTTCATTGTTCTTGTCTTCCGTCGTTCTATCGGGATAAAAGGCAAAGAATTTTTGAAATGTTGAGGGGGTTTGAGAAGCGGTTGCGGAGAATCTAAATCCAGTAATTCCGAGGTATTGAATTAAGGATTTAGTGGTTGAGCAGTTGGTGGGATTTGCCTGACGGGTAGATGTTATTAGCTACATTAGAGATTGGCTGATTCCGCATTACTGCTGCTGTGAAGATGTTTTATTTTTGGGTTTTATGTTTTGATTGGGTTGTGACTCACTTGCTTTACACTTACTAATTTGCCAGGAGTCGAATGTCTTTGGTGCGATCGCCAGTCCACTTTCCGAGTCTGGTACTGGCACATGACACTTGTAAACCTGCAAACAACGATTTTGCAAGGTTTTATGCCTAGCTATCAGGCTGCTTGCTGTGCCAATTTAGCTAACTGGACTACCGCGAACGGTTAATTATGAACTTACGCATTGTCGATCGCCCAATCCGGAATATCCATAAATATCTAGTCCGTAACTTACGCACCAAACCTCTAAAAACCCGGTTTCTGACACCCTGTGCGCTATTAGGGGTCCGTAAGCGGATCTATGATATAAGCAAGTAAACTTGGCAACTCACCCGCCCTCCCCATGCGATGTTGATTTGTACCTACCTACTTAGGCATAGAAAATAGGCGATCGAGACTGAGCTCAAATCCTGTAGCATCGTCGGGCGTAAAATCCAGTCAACAGTCAACAATCACGAATCCTGCAACCGGAATTGATATAATTAATCTGCGTTAATCTGTGTTTATCTGCCTGTATCTGCGGTCTAAACAAGAGAATTTCTCAGGCCGCAGATGACAAGGGATTTACGCAGAGGTCGATCGCACCCTGTTATCCAATTATTGAACAGGTCGAACTTAAAATCCATTCATAAATTCAGAATCTTAAACTCATAAAAGTCATAATTATAGACAACCTGCTTGATACTGCATAATTGTTACAGGAATTTTGAATAAAGTTTTAGCTAATTGAGACAGACCGAACTTGAATTTAAGCGACTGCGGCAATTCTTGTACGGAAACTTCTACGAAGCCAAAGCGAGTATAAAATGATGCGAGTCGCTTTCCCAAACATTCTAAATATAGCGGTTCTGTAGCTTGTTGAATTAAATATTTTGTGAGGTAGCTTCCCAAACCTCGATCGCGCCAATCTTTCGCCACCACCAAACTGCCCAATTCTTGCGCTCCCGCAAAGTTCCGCAACTGTCCGCAAGCTGCCAATTTCCCACCGCATTCGATGACCCAGAATTGCTGCCAGCGCAACTGAGTTGGATCGAGTTTGGCGCTCCAAACTAACTTTCTAATTGATTTGATGTCTTGAGCTGAGGCTGGGCGGATGACGCATTCAGACGGTAAGGAAAAAGAAGTTTCAGTCATTAGTTATAGTTGGTAACTACAGCAGCAATTCGTTTAAAAATGCGGAATACCTCGTAAAAGTCATTAGCGCGATCGATTACGAACTCATAAGATAAAGCGTAATGCGGAGTGTCTTGTTTAATCAATTTAAGGAATCTGAAGTTGCTGCCATTTGTCAGAAGCCCAAAAGTTGGTCTGTCTGGATTGGGGTTACTCAGCATATAAAAGAGTAGCTGGGGAAGTCCTGCCTCAAGGGAGTATTGAGCTCGCTTGGCTTCGATTGCCACAACCCAAAAAGATTCGATTAAAAGCAGAATATCAATGCTTCCTCTGACAAGTATATCTTCATCCACTGTAACCAGTTCCACCGATTTTTCTGACTCTATGTGAAAGGGAGTCAGGTAAAAATCTGCTAAAAATAGCAAGGGAGCCAGTACCACCATTTTTACGGTATCTTCTATCATGGGGTACTCAGCAGTGTTAGTGTAGCCAGCTTTTACTTTGTCTAGATATCGCTTTTCTTCATCAGTAATTTCTGGTAAATCGTCAATCCACTCCGGGAAAAATTGCTCGTCTTCTGCAAGTTGCAAGTTGAATTTTGTTTTGACCTCACGCAGTGTCAGTGTTTTTGCTTGAAGTGATTGTGTCATAGTTTTATCTAGTTATTTATTAGTTGGTATGTATTCTAGCAGATCAACTGTCGATCGCCTCCCACAAAACCTCCGCGCCAAACCTTACCGGATCGGTACAAGGCAATCCCGTTTCTGCTTGAACTTTAGCTATTGCTAACAGCGCGTCTGCCTCATTTAAGTGATGAGTATTGAGGGCGATCGCGCTCACTTTTCCCCCTGAAAAAGCACCCGCAGCAGCAGCAACTATTTCGTACAATTCAACCACTTTTGATAACCTGGGAATAGATACGTGCGGGTGATTGCGAATGCTAGTTTGTCCGGCTCGGTGCGCTAAAATTAAGTGAGTTGGCTGCGAACCCCGCAATAGCGGCAGAGTCGCTGTCGAACCCGGGTGCAATAGCGAACCTTGCCCTTCTACGTGCAGAATATCGCATTCAGAACCCAATTTGATCACCATTTGTTCGACAGCACCAGCCGCGAAATCAACTCGCACTGCATCCAAAGGAATGCCTTCATTTCCAATCATTAAACCAGTTTGTCCGGTTGCCAAAAATTTGGAACGCAAACCCCGCCGCAAGCAAGTGCGATTGAGTTCCAGACTGGTTGACATTTTGCCAACGCTCATATCTGTGCCGACGGTTAACACGCGGCGACAACTTAATTTAGCAGCGGCGGCAGAGGCGATCGCACCGACAGATTTCGGTTCCTGACGCACGTCCCAAATCCATTGATTTTCGGTTAACGGAACTGTGATCAAAGGTGCAAGTTCCGCGTGCAAACCGTTGACAACTGACAAACCTGCTGCTATCGCTTGATTAATTTCTGGCAGCCATTCTGCAGGCAAAACACCGCCGGAAGGAGCGATACCAATTAACAGAATATCCGGCGCAAATTGCAGTGATTTTGCAACGGAAGTAACTATCGGTACTTGTTGAGGAATGCCCGTTAATTCAGGTAAATATTGTCCGGCACATTGGCGGTCTATTACTGCTACAATTTGTGCTTCGCTGTAGCGCAAAAATGCTAAACCTGTTTTCCCGGAAGGGCCGAGAATTCCCTCGTGGAACAAGATAGCAACTTTGCGATTTTGGATGGGATAGTTTTTAGTCATTGATTCACTTTTGATACGGGCGATTTTAGATTTTAGCTTCAATCTAAAATCTAAAATCTAAAATCGATTGGGTGTTAGCTGTGATTTGGGTTCAGGGTAAGATCATTCGGATCTTCTCCCAATTCTCGCAATCTGGCCTCTAGTCGCGAGGCTCGCTGGCGTTCCTGTTCCACTTGTTGTTGAGCGGCTTCGGCTTGCTGTTGAGCGGCTTCCGCTTGTTGTTGAGCGGCTTCGGCTTGTTGTTGAGCGGCTTCCTCCGGCAACAAAACTAAATTGCCAGATTCATCGAAAAAACGCACCCACGTCGCTGTTTCTCGATCGACAATTCCTTCCCAAGTACCCAACCAAAAACCTAACGTTTCGCACCACAACCAACCCCGCTCATTGGGCACTAACGGCTGATAGCGCAGGGTGGCATCTAAACGCCATCCTTGCAAAGAATTCGGATCGAAAGGATCGAAAACAAAGTAATCAGGAGTTCTAAAAACCTGCTCGTAAATATCCTTTTTTTTACCTGTATCCTGATTTGCCGTTGACGGCGACAGCAGTTCCACAATGACATCCGGGTAACGTCCGTTTTCTTCCCAAACTACCCAGCCTTGTCGAGAAGGATTGCTGTCAACACCCAACACAGCGAAAAAATCCGGGCCTCGGAAATCCTGATTGCGAATCTGTTTAGCGCTGTAATAAATAAACATATTGCCACCGACAAAAAAATCGTTCCGGTTAGCTAAACCTTGTTCTAAGGAACGGATTAAAACGGTCATCGCTATACGGTGGCGGTTGCTTTCCATTTCTGCACCATCATCAAAAATTAAATCAGTCGGCGGCTTGTGTTCTTCAAAGAAAAGCTTGGCTTCTCTATTAATTTGCTCTCCTATTGATTCCACTGGCATCATAGTATCTCCAGATTTGTTTTGAGCGATACTTCTATTCTACAATCTCAATTCGTCGCACTCCCAATCCCGATCGCCCGTTTGGCAGCAAACACCCATTTTCAACGATCGCACCGATGAAAGGATCGTCTAATAAATTTAAGTGACTGTCCAAATCCAAATAGTCAGCTAGCGGGGAAAGTTGTGCTGCTGCTGTATTTGCGATCGCGCTATCTGAATAGCAGCCGAACATTACTTGCAAATTACAGGCTTTTGCTGTGTGAATCATCCGCATTGCTTCGGTCAATCCGCCTGACTTCATCATTTTGATATTGATGCCGTGGACGCAGTGTGCTAACTTGGGTATATCGGAACTATTAAAGCAGCTTTCATCAGCAAAAATTGGCAGCAGCGATTGACTGTACAGTTCTGAGAATTCATCCATATCGGCGACGGGTGAAAGTGGCTGTTCGACATAATTTATCTTGTATTTTTCCAGCCAGCGACACATTTCGAGCGCGCTGGTCAAACTCCAACCGCCGTTAGCATCAACACTGATTTTAAGGTTAGCTGGTGCTTCGTCTAGCACTGCTATTAACATAGCTTTGTCCGCTTCGATTCCTTCGGGATTTCCTAATTTAACCTTAACGGCGCGGTATTTGATGCTTGCTGGATCTGTCGCATCTTTACCAAACCAATCGCGCACTCTTTCTCTTGCACCAGACGGCGAATTAATGCCGATTGTGACGGAGGTAGGGACGATGCGCGATCGATCTAATCCCCACATTTTCCACAGCGGCAAGCCTGCTTTTTTGCCCAGCCAGTCGTGCATTGCCATGTCGATGCCGGCGCGGGCCGCTGAGGGTAAGTTGACCTCTGTTAATACTTTTTCGATTTTTTGGCGATCGAACGGAGTAAACTTTTCTAGTAGCGGTGCAACTTCCTGCAATGCCGCTAGCAGAATTGCGGTAGTTTGGGGCCGAGAACCTGTGGAAAAGGGCGATGCTTCTCCCCAACCTTCGATTCCTTCGTGTGCTAATTTTACCCATAAATTCGTACTTTGGGCTGTTGTACCGCGGCTGATGGTAAGGGCAAACCGCTTGCGGACAGTGACAGTTTCAATTTGAAGGTGCATTGTCAGTGATTGGTAATTTTTTCTAAATAAAAATCCAAGGTGGCGGATTGCGCCGCTATTGCCATTTTTAACTTTTTACTTTATAGTTTGATTTTGCTTGTTCTAGTTTATCAAAAACTTGATGAAATTCCTTATTTCTGTTTCGCCGAAGAGAGTTGCTTTCTCTCTCAGCATTTGGGTGCTCTTCTTTGCTGTTGCTGGTTGCATCGTACAAGTTCTGCGCTACGGTTTTAACTATAAAGAACGCTGGATTAGTTTGTTTAACTTAGACCAAGAAATAAATTATCCTTCGTGGTACTCGTCATTTACTTTGCTGTTTTGCGCGATTTTGCTAGGTATTATTGCTAGTGCTAAGAAGAAGCAGGGCGATCGGTATTTTGGGCACTGGAAAGCGCTGGCGTTGATGTTTGTATTTTTTTCTTTAGATGAAATTTTGAGTTTGCACGAAATATTAATTATTAACGACTTGCGAAAAGCACTGGATTTAGGGGGAATTTTTTACTTCATTTGGGTAATTCCGGGGGCGATTTTTGTTGGGGTTACTGCGCTGGCTTATCTCAAGTTTCTCCGGCACTTACCCCGGAAAACAAGGGATTGTTTTTTACTGGCAGGCAGTATATATGTCGGTGGAGCACTTGGCATGGAAATGGTTACTGGCTATTATGCAGATGCGGTAGGTCAGCGAAACTTGATCTACGGTTTGATGACTTCTGTTGAGGAAATTATGGAAATGGTAGGGGTGATAGTATTCATCTACGCCCTGCTGTCTTACATCGGTTCCCATATTGAAACTATTGATTTGCGGTTGAAGGTAGTGGAGAATCAACAGAGGTAAAAATGACGATCGACCAAGATTATTAACTAAATTGAAATCGCCGACTTTATGGCTATCTACTTCTACACCACTGGCAGCGAATACGGCTGTTTTTCCAATTTTTTCAGTCATGGATTCGAGTTAGACGGAGAATATTGGCCAACTACCGAGCATTATTTTCAAGCACAAAAGTTTCCCAAAACGGCTCATTGTGACCAAATTCGCCAAGCAAAAACACCGAAAGATGCCGCAAAAATGGGACGTGATCGCTCTCGTCCCCTCCGCAAAGATTGGGAAAAAGTAAAAGATGATATCATGCGAAAAGCCGTACTCCGCAAATTTGAAACTCATGCCGAAATTAGAGAAATTTTACTCGCTACTGCGGATGAGGAAATAGTCGAAAATTCCCCTGTTGATTACTATTGGGGTTGCGGTAAAGATGGCAGTGGTAAAAATATGTTGGGCCAGATTTTAATGGAAGTAAGGGAAATATTGCGAAAACGCACATCAGAGTAAAACAGAACTTAAATTTCCCAAACTAAAGCAGGACTTATTTAATCCTAAGTCCTGCAATGCTCCTAAGCGAGCATTTCCTCAATTTTCTTAAACACTGAACTTAAAAATCGGTCTGAGGAACTGTCAAAACCTGTGTCAATCTCGTCGGGCTGTTCTAGTAGAGGGTTTAGCCTCTCCTCAGAGACTGCGAAGCAGGGGAAACGGTAAAAACCCTGCACCACTTTTTTTGTTTTAACAACTACTCTCAACCGGAATTAACTTTTATGGTTGCAAGTACAGCATTGTTAGCCAGTCGCCTCCCGGACACCGTTCCCCTAAAGTTGGCGATTCACAGGTAAAACAGCAAAACACCTGTTCTGGTTAAAGTTTGTTTTTTATTGATGCTGTATCTTTACTATTGTGTACGATTTGTGGAAAGTGTCAGCAGTGCTACAGAATTCTTTACATTTGTGATTTATTTGGATACCATCGCGCCACTCTGTCGCAGTTGCTGTTGAATTTTGTTAAATTCTTTCTGTTCTGCGCTTAGCAAACTATTCTCGATCGGCGATCGCATATCCCACTGTAATTCGGACAATAACAACAAACAACCAGCCATAATTATTCCTGTGGTTAGATATTGCCAAGGTGCAACAAAAGTTAATAGAGGGATGCTAAATAAATGAGTTAGTCCAATCAGGAGAAAAGTGCGCGATCGCAAACCTAATCCCGTCAACAAATAGCCGATCGCGCTCAACCCCAACCACAAATCGCAAAGGTGCAGCAACAAACCTCCCCAACCGGCAAAAATACTGCAATCGGTCAAAACCAAACCAGTTATCATCAAAATCGCCCAAGAATAAAGAATCCAGCTAACTCGCTCGACTCTTACCCAAAACAAAGTCAAAACAGCCATTACCGCAGTGCCAATTAGAGTCAAACTTGACCACAGAATCGCCTGAAAGCTCCAACTGATGGGGAAAAACTGAGCAGTAAAAAAAATCCCCCCTGTCACCAAACCCCAAAGCAGAAAAGTTTGGTCGATGCGGGTATAAAGTCCTGAGAAAAGAGTAATATTTCCAATTTGCCAGCGGAGTTGCAACAGGCCTTCGCGGTCTTGTACGTCGAGATGTTCCTGTTTGCAGCGGATTAGGGGTTCGGAGGCGTTGAAAAAGGTCATCCAGTGTTGGGGAAAGTATGAAGTTTTGTGTATTGTAACAAGTCTTAAAGCATATTTTTCAGATTTTTTATTGTTCCCTGCCTCTGCCTGGGGACGCAGATTTGGAGGCTCTGCTTGCTGTTTTCCTCAGCAACCGAAGAGGCAGAAGGTTGCGTTAAGCTTTGGACTAACGCAGCCTTGAGATTTTAGTTCAAGCAAGTCTCCAATTCTTATCTTTTGGAGAATAAATGAAGGCAACATTCACAAGAATTGAGCCATCTTTTTTGCCTGTAGAGTAAATTTGCCACGTACCTGTGGGAACCTGCCGCAGATACGGTTTATTTTTCCTTAGCCGATCGTAGATTGAGCTTTTTGAGCATTGTACTAATTCGGTGGCACGTTCAACAGTGCAGCCCATTTCCACCGAAACTGCGATCGGCTGGGTGAACAAATTGAGCTGTTCGCTGTTATAATTAGTCATGAGAAATCCTCGGTCTATATAGACCATAAACAACATAAGAGTGCTACTGGTTGCAGCCAGTGGCTCCCGAAAAACTGATAAGCGATCGAAAGCGTCTCTAGTTACAGCTAGGGGCGCTTGTTTGCTTGTTAAGGGCAGTCTAACACTGCTTTAAAAAATATACAATAGAAATAACGTACATTTTTAAAATATATGGTAAATTAAACGTACAAATATTAAAAACCTTGTATAACAAGCATTTCATGGAAAACGGAGCCACCATAATTTCTCGTTCCCAGTTACTATCTAGGGGGTTGACAGTATGAAAGGTACACTTGTCTCTCGCTTCACGCCCAGTCTGATGAAGCACGAAGATTTAGAGGAGATGTTGGTGCAGCGTCACGATTTGGCAAACGAGCTAGTCGAGTCAATCCGGTTGAGCATCCTCAAGTCGATCGAGCAGCATCACCTATTGATTGGGATGCGAGGTATTGGGAAGACGCACTTAGTCTCGCTAATGTATCACCGCGTTTCCAAAATGGAGGATTTGCGGGAAAAAGTGCTAATTGCTTGGTTGCGGGAGGAAGAGTGGGGCGTCACTTCGTTTCTCGATTTGCTGCTGCGAATTTTGCGATCGCTCCAACGAGAATATCCGGCCCAATACAATGCTAAATTGTTCGATCGCGTAGAATCGCTTTACGGTGAATCGCCCGATAGCGCTCAACAGACAGCAGCAGAATTGCTGAAAGATTTTGCGGGCGATCGCACTCTGCTTTTACTTGTAGAAAATTTGGATGACTTGTTTGAAGGGTTGGGCGACAGCGGGCAGCAGCAATTCCGAGAATATTTAGCAACTTATCATTTCTGTACGATTTTCGCGACATCTCAGCATTTATTCAAAGGAATCGAGCATAAAAAAGCGCCCTTCTACGACTTTTTCAATCGCCACTATTTAGAAAAGCTAAATTTAGATCAAGTTGTCGGGTTATTGAAAAATATCGCTAAATTAGAGGACAACAAAGAACTAGAGTTATTCATAGAAACGCCGAAGGGACGTTCTCGAATTGAAGCAATCCATCACTTGGCTGGCGGCAACCACCGCGTTTATATGATTTTTGCGGAATTTCTGACTCGCGACTCGCTGGATCGACTTGTAAAACCGTTTTTGCAAACGCTAGATGAATTGACACCGTACTATCAGGCGCGGATGGCGTGGCTTTCGCCGCAGCAACGAAAGATAGTTGAATTTTTGTGCGATCGACGCGGGGCTGTCATGGTTAAAGAGATTGCCCAACGCTGTTTTATGACGCATCAGACAGCATCGAGCCAACTTAAACAACTGTCGGGAATGGGTTATGTGACGAGCGAATCGATTGGGCGCGAGTCGTATTATGAACTTCAAGAAGTGCTGATGCGCTTTTGCATGGATGTGAAGAAGCATCGGGGCGAGCCGATTAGTTTAATTGTGGATTTTTTGCGGTTGTGGTACACGAAAGAAGAGTTGAAACAGCGCTTGGAGCGCTTGGGAGTAGGATTTACTGCGATCGGGAAAGAGCTAATTGATAATAGCTCGGAAAAAATTCATTTGAAGTATCACCTAAATCTGGAAACACTACCGCCTAATGCTGTATTTGAGCTAGAATATCTGCTGTGTGCGCTTCAGCCAATGGAAATAGATGATTATGAAGACCCTCGCGTAGCAGCTTGCGTGCAGGAAATTAAAAAATTCAAAGAAAAGAAAGACTATGTTTCTGCTTTGAATCTAGCAAATAAACTGGTAGGAATTCGCGGTAAGGCAGGAGACTGGTTAGAAAAAGCACGTTGCTTGCACAATCTCAAACGCTATGATGAAGCATTAGAATCTTTGGATAGGGCGATCGAGCTTAACCCCAACGATCGGGCTGCTTGGGTGATCCAAGGAAATGTACTCGATAACCTCAAACGCTATGAAGAAGCTTTAGCATCCTTTGATCGGGCGATCGAACTGGATGCAAATTCTCAGAAGATTTGGGTTGTACGAGGCTATGTACTAAATGCTCTCAAACGTTATGAAGAAGCTTTAGCATCTTTCGATCGGGCGCTCGAATTTGATGACAATAGTCAGTATATTTGTTTTTTACGAGGCAATGTACTCAACCAGCTCAAACGCTATGAAGAAGCTTTAGGAGCTTACGATCGAGTGCTCGAATTTGATGACAATATTCAGTATATTTGGTTTTTACGAGGCAATGTACTCAACCAGCTCAAACGCTATGAAGAAGCTTTAGTATCATTTGATCGGGCGATCGAACTAGATCCCAACGATCTGGATATTTGGACTTTACGAGGCAATGTACTTTATAATCTAAAACGCTATGATGAAGCATTAGAATCTTACGAGCGAGCGACTGAACTTGATGTCAATTATCAGCCAGCTTGGGCTAACCGAGGCTATGTACTTAATAACCTAAAACGTTATGAAGAAGCTTTGGCAGCTTACGATCTGGCGCTCGAAAGTGATACTAATGATGCTTGGGCTTGGGCTCACCGAGGCAATGTACTTTATAATCTAAAACGCTATAATGAAGCATTAACATCTTATGATCGAGCGATTGAACTTGAGTGCGACGATCGGCTTGTTTGGTTTATACGAGGCTATCTACTCAACAGCTTAAAACGCTACGATGAAGCTTTAGCATCCTTAGATAGAGCGATCGAGCTTGAGTACGATAATCTCTTCGTTTGGGCTCTACGAGGCGATCTACTCAACAGAATTAAACGCTACGATGAAGCTTTAGCATCTTTAAATAGAGTGCTCGAACTTGGCAATCCATCTTCATCTGTCTTCTTCAACGTCGTTATTGCTATTCTTGGATTGAATCATTGGGATGAAGGCATCGCTGCCTTAGATGACGCATTCCAATGTATTGAATCAGACGATGATGCCAGCAGCGAACATACTGAGGTAATTATCAACAACCTCTTCGACAACAACGATCTAGCGATATGGAAACCTCGCATCACCAGCCTAACTGCAGTTTACAAAAAATACGAATATCTCTCAATCTTAGGACAGGGAATTGTAGGAAACATCCCCTTGCTAATGTCAGAAATGGTCAGCGACCAAGCCGCACGCAATTGGTTAGAATTGTGGCAAGAACTAACCAGCAAGTACGATGAATTCAAAATTTCCATCCGTCTGCTGAAAGCGGCTGTCCGCTATAAGGAAACCAAGGGCGACAGACGAGTTTTGCTAGAACTTGCGATCGAAGAACGCAATTTATTAGAACCGTTGGTGTCAACAAAACCAGAATAAGTAAAACAGGACTTACGCACTCCGACAAAGAAACCGGGTTTTTTACCTAATCTGCCGATTGCAACCAAGTCTTTTCGTGAAAAACCCGGTTTCTGGGCCCCCTGCGTAAGTCCTATAAAATAGATCTAAAATAGAAATTGATGCTACTAGCAATGGAGTCATCCCCATGACAACAACAATTCCGACTCAAACTTTGCCAGAAATTATCTACCCAGACAGCGACGGAAAACCCATGTCTGACAATACCAAACAGTTCCAATTAATCGTAAAAATTCAAGGTGGAATAGATGCTTTATTCAAAGACAACGAAAATGTCTTTGTAGCAGGTGATTTGCTGTGGTATCCCGTCGAAGGAGATAACAAAACTCGCCAAGCACCTGATACTATGGTAGTCTTTGGCAGACCCAAAGGTTACAGAGGTTCCTACCAACAGTGGCTTGAAGATAATATCGCCCCGCAAGTTGTCTTTGAAATCCTCTCGCCGGGAAATCGAATCGGAGCACTGTTTAAGCTGTTTAATTTCTACCAGGATTATGGAGTCGAAGAATATTATGTCTACAGTCCAGAGGATAATGAATTAATTGGTTGGCTGCGTTCTGATGGAAAACTTAACTATATTGAATTAATGGATGGTTGGGTAAGTCCGCGTTTGCAGACACGTTTTGAAACTGCATCGGGAGACTTGGAAATTTATCGTCCTGACGGACTGAAGTTTTTGTCTTATGTGGAGTTGTCAAGACAAATGGAACAAGCGCAGCAACAAATGGAACAAGAACGACAACAAATGGAACAAGAACGGCAAGATAAAGAGTTAGCACAGCAAAAAGCCGATCGCCTTTCAGAAAAACTCCGAGAAATGGGCATAAATCCAGAGGACATTTGAGATTATAATAGTCCTCGAATCACGGGCGATCGGAAAATGGGTTTTTCACCAAATCTGCGGGCTGTAACGCGTCTTATCGTAAAAAACCCGGTTTCTAGACCCCCATATCTTAATTATGCAAAATCCCCGCCAAATAGCTTTTCTCGCACTCCGCGAAGTCCACCGCCGCGGTGCATTCGCAGATGCCGCACTCGATCGCGCTTTCAGCAATTCTCAACTCAACGACCTCGATCGGCGTTTAGTGACCGAATTAGTTTACGGTAGCGTCAGGAGAATGCGATCGATCGACTTTATCATCGACAAACTAGCCACAAAGAAATCCTCCCAACAACCGCCCGAACTCCGCACCATCCTACATTTAGGCTTATATCAACTCGAATATCTCAACCAGATTCCCCCCTCCGCCGCCGTCAACACCACCGTTCAACTAGCCAAAGAAAACGGATTTTCAGGACTCAGCAGTTTTGTCAACGGTTTGTTGCGCCAATACATCCGTTTAACAGATAACGACTTAAACCCATTAACAGTTACTAATTATAAATCAACGGTTGAACGCCTAGGAATTCTGCACAGCTTCCCCGAATGGCTGGTAAATTTGTGGATCGAACAAATAGGCGAAACCGAAACAGAACAACTATGTGAATGGTTCAATCAATCCCCCACGATTGACCTGAGAATCAATCCCTTAAAAAGCTCGATCGCCGAAATCGAAGCTGCTTTCAAAACCCACAATATCTCAACTAGCAGAATCCCCAACTTGCCACAAGCATTAAGACTAAATGGCAGCATCGGCGCAATTCAAAACCTCCCCGGATACAGCGAAGGTTGGTGGACAATCCAAGACAGCAGCGCTCAATTAGTCACCCATTTACTAGCGCCCCAGCCAGGGGAAACCATCATCGACGCCTGCGCCGCGCCGGGGGGAAAAACCACCCACAGCGCCGAATTAATGAAGGATGAAGGCACTATTTATGCCTGCGATAAAACCGCCAGCAGACTCAAAAAACTTAAAGAAAATGCAGACAGACTCCAGATGAAATCCATTAAAATTCATACCGGAGACAGCCGCCATTTCCCAGAATTTGTTAACCTCGCAGACAGAGTTTTACTAGACGCACCTTGTTCTGGCCTCGGAACCCTCCACCGCCGCGCCGACGCCCGCTGGCATCACACGCCCGAAAACATTCAACAACAATCTCAACTGCAATCGGAATTGTTAGCAAATGCAGCGACATTTGTCAAGTCCGGCGGTGTATTAGTTTATGCAACTTGCACAATTCATCCCTTGGAAAATGAAACAGTTATTCGATCGTTCTTAGAGAGCAATCCTAACTGGCAAATCGAACCGCCAACAATTGATTTACCCGTACAGGCATCACCCGAAGGATGGGTGAAAGTGTGGCCGCACAGACATCACATGGACGGCTTTTTTATGGTGAGGCTAAAGCAATTGAAAAAGGAGTAAAGTCCTTACTCCAAACCGATAGTTTAATATCCCGGCTCTTGATAAGCAGGCTCTTGATAAGCAGGCTCTTGATAAGCAGGCTCTTGATAAGCAGGCTCTTGCCACTGGCGATACCGGGGTTGAGGATTGGGATTGTAAGGTACGATCGCACCATCCTCATTCACAATCATCCCCCGAATAATCCTCTTAGGCTCCACCGGTTTGGCCTTAATACTGCCTTTGCGGCCCTCCAACTCCGGCAACTTAGGAAACTTCTCTACCGGCATTCCCTTAACAGCTTGACTCATAAAATCGCGCCAATTATAGGCCGCCGTACCGCTAGTTCCCCAGGTGGGATAATTGTCATCATTTCCTAGCCAAACTCCAGTCACCACCTGTGGAATGTAACCAATAAACCACAAATCCCTGACATTTTCCGAAGTACCAGTTTTGCCTGCTACAGCGCGATCGTTTAAAGCAGCAGGCCCGCCCGTACCGTCTTGCACAACACCCTCCAACATCCAAGTAGTAATCGCAGCACTATCCTTATCCAAAACCCGCTTCGGTTTAAAATTAGCCTGATAAATCACATCTCCCCGCTGATTAATCACCCGCTTAATTCCGTGGGCTTCAATAAAATTCCCTTGCGCGGCTAAAGTACCGTAAGCATTGGTTAACTCCAGCAAATTCACCTCTGAAGAACCCAAAGCCAGGGAATAAATCGGACTCAATTTCGACTTAATTCCCATATCGTTGGCTAATTTGATCGCCGGTTCAAAGCCCACATCCATCAACACCTTCACAGCTACGACATTCACCGAACGCGTCAAAGCATCAGACATCGATCGCCAACCGCTAAATTTTTTGCCATAATTATTCGGTTGATAGCCGTCGATAATAATTGGTTCATCTTCGTAACCGTCATAGGGAGAAAAACCAGCCGCCATCGCCGCGGCATAAACCAACCCTTTAAACGTCGAGCCTGGTTGCCGCAAAGCCTGCGTAGCGCGATTAAATTCACTTTCCTTAAAATTTCCACCTCCTACCAGGGCTTTAACTTCCCCAGTCTTAGTGTCCATAGAAACTAAAGCGGCCTGTTCAAAACCCTGACGGCGGCCATCAACTTCGATCGCATCTTTAACCACCTTTTCCGCTATTTTCTGCCACTTCAAATCCACCGTCGTCTCAACAGTCAAACCGCCAGCTTCCAAAGCATCCTGAGAAACATAGCGCGGTAATTCCTTCCGAATGTAACTAGCAAAATAAGGTGCGACTACTTTAAATCGCTTCGGCGGACTTGGTTTAACAGCGATAGGTTCCGCCATCGCCGCCATCGCCTCAGCCTCTGTAATTACCTTCGCTTGCTGCATTTGTTGCAGCACAAGATTGCGGCGTTTCTTAGCAATATCGGGATTAACCAAAGGCGAATATTCGCTTGGTGCCGGCGGCAAACCCGCCAAAGTTGCCATCTCTGCCAAAGTTAATTTATCGACTGTTTTGCTAAAGAAAACCAAAGCTGCATCTGCCACTCCGTAGGCATCCGAACCCAAATAAACCAGATTTAAATATCTTTCTAAAACTTGGTCTTTACTCAACTCTCGCTCTATTTTCTGAGCTAAAAGAGCTTCCCGAACCTTCCGCCTAATACTTCTTTCCTGATTAAGAAAAACAACGCGAGCCAATTGTTGCGTAATTGTACTGCCGCCCTGCACTAAATCTCTCGCTATCAAATTAGAAACAATCGATCGCACAATACCTTGATAATCCACCCCGCGATGTTTGTAAAAACGGCGGTCTTCTATGGCAATAAAAGCTTGAACCAACTGTTCGGGAATTTCTTTAAGTTTCAGTTTATCTCTAGTTGCAGGCCCCGACTGCAACAAAATCGTATTATCTGCCGCCTTAATTGTCAGCGTTCCGTCGCGGTTAAAGGCTGACAAATCGTTAACATCCGGCAAGCCTTTGTCTAAGGTGTACAAAATCCATAAACAGTAGATTAAAGCGCCCCCGCCTATACTTACAACACCTAAACGTATCCAAAATCTAGGGTGGCGGGAGAGCCGTTTTTTAGTTTTTTCCTGCGGTGCGCTATTTTCCTGCGGTGCGCTAATTTCCTGTAGTTCCGTATGTCTCTGCAATTCGGTGTTCTGCGGTGCGCTATTTTCCGGCAATTCGCTACTATCCGATTTTTTGGGTGATTTAGTTCCCAGCAAAGTTAATCCCGGCCGCAACAATTCTTTTCCCTTGGTTTGCAAGCTGGTAACTTGAGGTTCAATTTCCAACCAAGCAATTAAGCGCTTCAACCCTTCCCACTCGCGCTTGACTACTGGATATCGAGCGTATTCTGGCTCTAAATATTCTGACTCTAAATATTCTGACTCTAAATATTCTGACTCTTCTAGAGGTGCAGCATCTTCTGATACCACATACTCGGAGCGCTCATCCCTTGTCCGTGTAGAAAATTCCGCCTCCGATTCCGGCGAATTGAGCTTATTGCCCTTCGCAGCCTTCGGCGGTTCTCGATCGGAATTACCGCTTATTGCGTTAGTGACTTTGCTCAATGTATCTTTGATATTTGAGAAAAATTCTGCCACGTTCAGACCTTCAAACCTCATCAAGTCCGATTAAAAATTAAAAATTAAAAAAGCTAGCCTTCTTCAATTCTTAATTTTTAATTCGACATTTTTTCTTGAATAATACGCTGCCTTGAATTAGATTTTTTGAATTAAAAAGTTTTTAATTCACAACTCAAAATTCAAAACTTTTCTTAACGCTGCAGAGCTTGGTATTTTTTTGAGAAGTGAATTAGGTTTTTTGAATTCAAAATTTTTTAACTCAAACCTCAAAACTCTGCTTAACTCGCATGACCCAGTGCCAAGGCTGCTACCAGCATACCCAAAACCAGGAAAGGCTGAGCACTTGCCTGATATTTAACATCATTTTCCAGGGGATTACGCAAAAAGTACATATCCTGAAAAGTAATTTGGGGAATTATCAGCAGCAGCAGAATGACAGCGTAAAGGTTTTGGTGGATGCTGATCAGGTAGCCTGCAATCCCAGCTTGAAAGATGTCGATCATCAAAACGCAAATCCAAGCTGCGGTGCTAATGCCAAACATCACTGGTAAAGATTTTAACCCTAATTGCCGATCGCCTTCAACACTTTTGAAATCGTTGACTATCGCAATTCCCAGCCCAGCCAAACTGTAAAACAGGGTCAAGATCATAATCGTGGGATCTAGTGTACCAAACAAAGCTTGACCCGCCCACCAAGGCAGGGCAATGTAGCTAGCACCCAGGGCATAATTTCCCAACCAGCCATTCTGCTTGAGTTTCAGCGGGGGCGCAGAGTAGATATAAGCTAGAAACGCGCCGCCGAGAGTCAAAACAGTCATTATCGGGAATTCATGACCCGCCCACAAGTCTAGAGCATAAGCCACCCCAATGCCAGCGGCTAATAATACCAAAATTTGCGTTACTACTTGGGGAATCGAGATGATACCGGAGGGAATCGGACGGTAGGGCTCGTTAATGGCGTCGATGTCGCGATCGTAAAAATCGTTCAAAGTTTGAGTGTACCCGGCCAGCAACGGCCCTGACATCAACATACAAGCTGCTGCGATCAAGAAATTCTCTAGGTTCCAAACATAGTTTCCAGAAGACGCAGCCCCGCACACCACGCCCCAAATTAAGGGAATCCAGGTAATCGGTTTCATCAATTGCAAGCGAATCTTCCAGATGGAAGTTTCCCCGCTAGCGGCCCCTTTCATGCCCAACAGTTGCCGAGTTTTGGCACTGCGGTTTTCGGTAGCAGCACTTTCCGGTGCAGCTTCTGGAGAGATTTGGGATGGAGGAGAGTCAGACATAATTTGATGTTAGCGGTACTGCTACTATTGTGTCGTTTTGCATTTCAATAATAATTCAGATAGCTTACCACTGATATTTAAGGCATATTCTGGAAAACTTACCCTGGTTTGGAGTTGATGCTAGGGAAAAGTACGAGTTTCACAATATATTGAAATATCATTATTTTGTGTAAATGTCAAGATAATAAATACTTTTTTTTATAATTTCGCGCTTGCCCGCCTGCTGGGGGAGATTTTTGCCCGCAGGTGCATTTAATGTCAATTACCAGGAGGCGATCGAGTTTTTTGCCATACTACCCTTGAATCATATGCAAATTAACAAATATGGCGGTAGGAATCAAAAGGCAGTCCCGTCCGCCGCTTGACTTCTACAACTGATTTGTAAGCGCCTTTTCTCTGCCTTTCTATAACTATTTTTTCGGCAACAGCTCGATCTAAACCGCTGGCGATTAGCTCTTCCGGCGAAAGAATATTTAACCGTTTCCAAGTAAACTGCAATTCTTTTTGATAATTGTAGCTGAAGCAAATCATCGGGGCGATGCGTCTGACGTGACTTTCGGGAACTCCGGCTATTTCTGATAACTCTTCGGCGTGGGTAAAAATGTAGCCTTCGTTTTGCAAAGATTCAATATCGTTGGCGTAGACGATCGGCAAACCCAAGATTCTGACCATATCGTCTTTGGTACACTCATTAATATCTATTTTGCCACGCACGTTTGCCAGTTCTTCGGCATTTGTTGCAGTTGCAGGAACCAGTATACCTCTGGGTGCGGTTTTGATGAGATAGCGCTTTTTCAAACTAAAAGCAGTAACAATTTGAGCAATCCACACGATCGTACCCAAATTAGCTGAAGAAGATACAGCGAGTGCTGCTAAAGTAATGCCAACACCCCATCCCATCCAACTACGAATATTTGACTTTTGGCCTGCATAGGCGATCGCCAATCCGCCGAAGTAGGGAATAAAAGCATACCACACCCAATTTGGAGTTTGACGCAGCCAGTATAAATCTTGAGACACTTTAATTTTATCCTTAAATAGTTATGATCTCACACTTACTTATTTCACTCCCACTTTTTTAATAGTGGGCTTCCTCCTTCCTTCTTCCTTCTTCCGACTTCCCTCGGACTGACATCCGTTACATCCCGTACATTGCTAGTTGCCGAACTTCCTTCTTCCGACTTCCCTCGGACTGACATCCGTTACATCCCGTACATTGCTCGTTGCCGAACTTCCTTCTTAATTACAATTCTCGCAGCAATTTTTGGCGTTTTTCTTCATATTCTTCGGCGGTAATTGCGCCTATATCGTAAAGTTTTTTCAATTCGCCGATCGCCCCGGTTACATCTTTTGCCGCTCTGAGGACATACCCAGATGGCAACGTTCCGCCATTGTACTGAACCTGAAAAGCTTGTTCCGACATCAGCAGCAGTCCGAGAAAATCGAAAAACGCGATCACGAACGGAATTAATGTCCCAGAAAATAGCAAGTATAATACCCCTGCTAAGTTATTGCCCAAATAAAATTTGTGAATTCCGAAACCTCCAACAAAGAAAGCTAGCAGAACTGCTACGGTTTTATCTTTTACCATTTTTACTTTCCCCAGTTTTTTATTTTAACTTCCGCGATCGGCTTTAATGCGCGATCTTGAACGATCGAGCTAAGTAATTTTACTAATTTTTACTCATTTATTTGGGTTTTTGCGAAACTTAGACATCGCAAAATACAGCAGAACAATACCGGCTTGAGCTTGTAGAATTACCAAGTAGCCTCTCAAGAAATAATTGAGTTCGCTGCCTGAATTGAGAGAAAATATTAAAATGCCCAAGGCTGCATAGGGTGCGAAACGCATCCAACTCGGCGTTCCCTCTAACTTGCGGCTGTTCAAATTGCTCATTGGGTTTAAGCCTCATCCTAAATTAAAATTTACCTATAAATTAGCCCGATTGTCAACTTCCGTTTGGTGCGATCGCCCGGGTGAGTCTCTCAATCATCAGCCGACAAGATATTACTTCCATGTTAAACCAAGTTTTTCCGCTAAAGTAAGGGAGCGGGGCGGGTCTATCTGGATCTGTGGCTGATATTACAGATTAAGGTGAACCCGCCCCTATGGGAGTTGCGGTTATTTTACCGGGCTAGATATCAGGGGCGCACCGAACAGCCTACTGCTGTTTTTGGCAAGAGTTGATCGCCCTGACGATCGTTCTCAAAAAAACTCGGTTAATTCACAATTATTAACAACCGCCCCAATTAACTCGCGCCGCCGCCCAAAAGAAACAGACTCAAAAGAGTACCGCTGTTCCAAAGACTGTGGAGAAGCATAGGAGCAAGTAGATTGCGCGATCGCGTGTACACAAACCCCAAAACCGCACCCAAAGTCGCCAAAGGCAGAATCTCAGAGACACTCAAGTGAGCCACCGCAAACAAAAAAGCAGAAGCTGCGATCGCTCCCCAAACAGGCAAATAGCGAGTCAGAGAAGGCAGTAGAAAGCCCCGAAACACAATTTCCTCAAAAACCGGAGCCGCGATCGCAGCAGTGCCGAAAAACACCGCTAAAGCCACGTTGTCTCTACCTTCGAGAACGATCGGCAAAATCGGATTACTGCCACCTTGTCCCTGCCACAATTGCTGATTAATCAGCGACACCAAAACTACCAAAGGCAAAGCAACAAAATAGCCGCCAAAACCCCACAAAAACCAACTTCCTCGCCAATTAATCCGAAACCAACCTTCAGGCAAAGGCAAAAAAGACTTGACCGAAAAATACAGTACCGAAAGCCCCCCAGCCGACAGCAACAAATAAGTAGCAAAGATATAAAAAGCCTTGTCGCGCGGGTCAAAAGTAGCAGGATTGAGTTTTAAAACAGCCAGAGAAACAGGCAGCAACAAATAGGGAATCAAGATTTGCCCGACAAAGAAAAAGCCGACCACAAGCACCTGCCAAACAATTTCACCATCCCAAGGCACATCCCAAGTCAAGCTCGCATTTCGCGCCAATACCGGGCCGGAACCTGCTGTATCTAACTGCTTCCGCTGCAACAGCCACTGCACGGTCAAACCAACCAGCAAAACCGTACCAATACAAAGTGCGATCGCCGGAACGCCAACTATAATTGCCAACTTTTCTACAGCTTGCTGGGCCGTTACTTGCTCTGCAGCTTGCAGCGCCGCCAGCTCTTTAGAACGTTCTTGCAGCTTGTAAAGTTGAGCGAGAGCGCGATAGCGAAACCAGCCATCCAAAGACTTTTGAATGCGCGGCTCGGCATCCGGTAGCAGTTGAGCCGGATTGCTCCAAATTCCCGTTAAAACTTGAGCAGTTACCACCGAAGAATCGTCATCACTTTTAGTTTTGTAGCGCTCAACTAAATTTGTCCAAGTTTGGAGCGCCGCCTCAGTTTTGCCACTGCTTGCCTGCAAAATTCCCAATCGCAAGTCAAGTTCGTTCAGCAGCAATGACTGTTGATTTATAGACTCTGACAAAGCCTTATTTTGAGCAAAATTCAGAGTATTATCAGCCGACTTGGAGGCGATGGCAGACTGAATTTCTTTAAATTGTGATTGAGTTGTTTCGAGAGTTTTGCGAGTCGAGTCTCGCGCTTCTTGATATTGCGTCAAAGCCGTATTTAAAGGATCTGCACCGACAATATTGTTGCGCGCCGAACTTAAATTAGCACTCTGATTATTTTCTCCTTGCAACTCCGAGGCGTGCAGCAGCAAATTTGTCTGGTAGAGTTCCAGCCGGCTTTGAATTTGCGGCTGATTCCAACTAGCAAGTAAAGATAAACCGACCATGGCGATCGCGATCGCCGTTAAAATACCTAAAATAACCCGCTTCAGTGTCATTCCTGCTTTTCCGTCCCGCGCGAATCCGTGGCTAAATCTTTTCCGTCTTTCATCATAGGTCGTTGCAGACGAGAGTACCCCCACAACTGGTAAAATTTCACTGGCTCATCTTTTTGACTCGTCTGGCACCCGAAGACTGGGTAAGGCGTGCACCGCGCACCCGAAGCGCGGTAACAGGCTAAATCTAAAATCTAAAATCTAAAATCTAAAATCGAATGACTCGCATTATCTTAGTCCGTCACGGCAAAAGCACATACAATCAAGAACGTCGCATCCAAGGCCGCCTCGATAAATCAATTTTGACAGAAGCAGGCCGCAGCGCCGCCCTGCAAGTAGGCGACACACTCAGCAGTATCGCCTTTGATGCCGCCTATACCAGTCCCTTGCAACGAGCCAAAGAAACAGCGGAAATCATCCTGTCGCGCTTGACAAATCCGCCACAACTCCAGCCAACTGATAATTTGATGGAAATCGATTTGCCTCTGTGGGAAGGAATGCTGCGCCAAGATGCGATCGACAAATTCCCCGAAGCATATCAGCAGTGGCAAAGACAGCCAGACAAATTTTCCATGAAACTGCCATCTGCTGACGGCGACATTGAACACTTTCCCGTATTGGCAATTTTTGCTAACGCTCGTCATTTTTGGCAAGAACTTTTATCGCGCCACCAAGACGGCACAATTCTAGTAGTAGGTCACAACGGAATCAACCGCGCTCTCATCGCCACCGCGTCGGAAATTACCCCGGATTACTATCAATCAATTCAACAGTCAAATTGCGGAATTAGTGTCATTAATTTTGGCCCTTCCCCTGTTACAAACGACAAACTCGGAGAGCCAAAAAAGAAAGTTGCAGTTCAATTAGAGTCGGTAAATTTAACTTCCCATACTGGGGAAATTTTTCCCAAACCGAGGGACGGACACCAAGGCCCGCGATTGTTGTTGGTGCGTCATGGCGAAACCGACTGGAATAAAGCAGGTAAATTTCAGGGGCAAATAGACGTACCTCTCAACGATAACGGTCGCGAACAATCCCGGCGAGCAGCAGAATTTCTCAAGGATGTAAAATTAGATTTTGCGATCAGCAGTTCCATGCTACGGCCGAAAGAAACGGCGGAAATTATTCTCAAATATCACAGCGGTTTGCAACTGGAACTCCGCGATGAGTTGAGAGAAATCAGCCACGGACTTTGGGAAGGAAAGTTTGAATCAGAAATCGAACAATCCTATCCCGGTTTGCTAGAAGAATGGAAAACATCTCCTGAAACAGTGCAAATGCCCGAAGGAGAGAATTTGCAGCACGTTTGGACGCGGGCGATCGCATCTTGGCGAGAAATTGTACAATCTGTTTCTGGTACTGGGATTGTGGTTGCTCACGATGCCATTAACAAAGCTATTCTCTGCCACCTATTCGGCTTGGAACCAGAACATTTCTGGAAATTCAAACAAGGAAACGGAGCCGTTAGCGTGATTGATTATCCTCACGGCCCCGATGGTTTGCCGGTATTACAGGCGATGAATGTGACAACTCATTTGAGCGGCGGCGTTTTTGACAAAACAGCAGCCGGAGCACTGTAATTAGTAAACTGCTGGGCGCGAACCCGTAGATGTAGTACCGGTCTGCTGTTTGACGATTAGGCCTTCGATCCCCCCTAGCCCCCCTTAAGAAGGGGGGAAAAGAAGCCTTCTCAAAGTCAACCCCTACTCCCCTTTTTAAGGGGGATTTAGGGGGATCGAGACTCGTGTCAAAGCGAAATTTATCAAAGCTTTTAGGCTTAAGTTAACACCAATGTCCACCGCTACGCTTCGCCCGCCTGAAAAATGTTTGAATTTTTATAGCAACTGCCAAGCCTTCTTAATTACTAAAACCCTTGCTTTTATTCCATCTTCCTTCTTCCATCTTCCTTCGCGTCCTTCGCGTCTTCGCGGTTCCATCCTCCATCTTCCTTCTTCAATATATTTGAATCTTAAGTTATGAGCCGCGAACTGCTACAAAATGTACGAGTGCTAGATCCAGTTTCAGGGAGCGATCGCATCGCTGATATTCTGATTGCTGAAGGTAATATCAAAGCAGTTGAGGAAAAAATTGCTGAGTTTCCCGCTGACACGGAAGTGCGGGATTGCCAGGGACTGATTTTGGGGCCGGGGTTAACTGATATCTACAGTCACAGCGGAGAACCGGGTTTTGAGGATCGAGAAACCCTGGAATCCTTGATGCAGGCTGCGGCGGCTGGCGGTTTTACGCGAGTGGCGATTTTGCCGGATACCTCGCCACCTGTTGACAATTTGGCTGGTTTAGCTTTGTTGCAGCAACATATCCGCAATTTGTCGCCGGGGCTGCCCCGCTTGTATTTTTGGGGAGCGCTGACAGCGGGCGTTAAAGGGCAGCAGATGGCAGAGTTGGGCGAGCTGGCATCCTGTGCAGTGGTGGGTTTTGCGGACGGTTTGCCGCTGTCTAATCCGGCTCTGGTGAGGCGTTTGCTTGAGTATATCCAGCCTTTGGGCAAGTCTGTGGCTTTGTGGCCGTGCGATCGAACTTTGGCAGGAAATGGCGCGGTGAGAGAGGGTGCGGTGTCGGTGCGCTTGGGTTTACCTGGAATTCCGGCGAGTGCGGAAACTTCGGCTTTGGCGGCAATTCTGGAGTTGGTGGCATCTGCGGGCACAGGAGTGCACATTATGCGCGTTTCTACAGCGCGTAGCGTGGAATTGATTCGAGATGCGAAGGCGCGGGGTTTGTCGGTGACTGCGAGTGTGACTTGGATGCACTTGCTGTTGAATGTCGGGGCAATTTCAGGAAACTCTCAAGATTCCGGCGGGAAAAATGCTCTGACTGCTTCGTTGGCATACGATCCGAATTTACACCTAGAACCGCCGTTGGGCAATGTCAGCGACCAATTAGCGCTGATTCAAGCTGTGAAAGATGGCGTAATTGATGCGATCGCGATCGACCACAAGCCGCATACTTATGAGGAGAAAACTGTGGCTTTTGCTGATAGTCCGCCCGGGGCGATCGGCTTGGAATTAGCCTTGCCTTTACTGTGGCACGGACTGGTAGAAACAGGCGAGTTTTCGGCTTTAGAACTGTGGCGAGTGTTGAGCGCAGGCCCTGCCGTTTGTCTCGGACAAACCCCCGCCACGGTTGCACCGGGAGTCTCTGCTGAGCTGATTTTGTTCGACCCGCAAATGAGTTGGACTGTTGACGGGCAAAGTCTGAAGTCGCGATCGGCAAATACGCCTTGGTTGGGACAGCAATTAGCAGGAAAAGTTGTACAAACCTGGATTAATTGATTCTTGCGATTGAAATTCATCTGTTGTAGAACAGGCATCTTGCCTGTTTCTCAAAGTAGAACAGGCATCTTGCCTGTTTCTGGGAATGCTGGATGAAGTGACTCAGAAAAGAAGATAAATACATGATTGCTGCTTTTGATTCGTGGAATTCTCCACCGCTAGACTTAACATTGAATCTGGGCGAAATTCATGTTTGGCGCGTGTCTCTGGCTCAAACAGAATCTTGCTTGCAGAGTTTACAAGAGACTCTCTCTACCGACGAGCGGACAAAAGCCGAGGGTTTTCACTTTCCCAAAGGTCGATCGCAATTTATTGTGAGTCGTGGCGCGCTGAGAGCTATTCTTAGCCGCTATCTTAACATAAATTCTCACATTTTGCGCTTTGACTACAATTCCTACGGCAAACCTTCTCTCATCGCCGCCCAAGGTGGAAATACCCTGCGTTTCAATTTGTCTCACTCTGGCGGAATGGCTCTAATTGCTATTACCAAAAGTCGAGAGATTGGTGTCGATATTGAAGGCATCAATCCCAACTTTCCTTGTCTGGAGATTGCTGAAAAGTTTTTTTCACTCTTAGAACACTCTGTGTTGCTTTCGCTCCCAGAACATCTCCAACCCCGCGCTTTTTTTACCTGCTGGACTCGCAAAGAAGCCTATATCAAGGCAGTCGGTAAAGGACTGTCTATTCCCCTGAATCAGTTTGATGTCAGCCTCGCACCAGGAGAACCGGCAGCGCTGTTAAATGTTGAAGAAAACCCCGAAGAAGCATCAAGATGGTCTTTAATTGAATTAATTCCCAGTTCAGATATGGTGGCGGCTGTTGCGGTTGCAGGAGATTGCTGGAAACTTCATTGTTGGGAGTGGACGGGGGAGTTTTGATTTATACTGAGATGTTGCACCATTCTCAATAAGCTTTTTATGAACAGGCAAGATGCCTGTTCCACAAAGAGTGAATTTTCTTGTGGAACAGGCATCTTGCCTGTTCTTGAGAATGGTGCAAGATGTTAGTTTATACCGATCGCGAGCGAGTAAAAGAGAACGGCAACGGTCGCTACAATAGGTCTACTGGTTGCACCTCCAAGCTATTGTATTCCGCACCCTACACAGACAAATCAGGACACAACATTGTTGTGTCCCTACGTTTATTCGACTGCAACTTGCCACCCTACAACTGATTTAAAAATTTAACCAAATCGATAGCCGAACCCGCGTACCGTAATGATATATTCCGGTTGGCCCGGATCGATTTCCAACTTTTCGCGCAGCCAGCGGATGTGAACGTCAACTGTTTTGCTGTCTCCGATAAAATCTTGGCCCCAAATTTTTTCCAGCAACTGATCACGAGACCAAACTCGCCGGGGATAACTCATAAATAGTTCTAGTAAGCGAAACTGTTTAGGAGAAAATTTCACTTCCAGACCACGAACCAAGACGCGACACTCTTCAGGATACAGAGTTATGCTCTTATATTGCAGCGTCCTCGGTTCCGGTAACCGACCGAGACGCTGGCGTCGCATCAGCGCCCGACAGCGAGCGATAAACTCCCGCATTCCAAAAGGCTTGGTCAGATAATCATCCGATCCGGCTTCGAGGTAAAAAGCGCAATTGTTGGCACTTCCTCTAGCACCGATAATCAAAATAGGGACGGGATTTCCTTGATGCCGTAACATTCGACACAGATCCAAACCGTTAATTGAATCCATAATTAACAGGTTGAAGGCAAATTCACCGTGGTATGACGAAGAAGCCTGTACAGAAGGCAGAGCGTTGCGCCCGTCGCTAGTAACCACCACCTCATAGCCCTGTTCTTTAAGGGCTAAAGCTAGCATTTCCCGCAACAGATCTTCACCTTCCAATAACAAGATACGGCCGGCTTGTCCAACAGCCAACCTTGAAGGACATTCGCTTAATTCAGCAGAAGACATAAATATCAGTGGGAGTGATGTTTGTATGTGGCTAGCGCGAGGTACCTTCTTCAGTAGCTGAGGCACTCTCGCGCTGCGATCGCTTGTACGAAGGATCGCCATTTGTTCGATCGCTTAGAATCCTTCGCCAGTCCATCCCACAGACACGCGCTCGACCTTTGCTACTTGCTCATGCAAGGAATACAACCGTAGAGCAGTTGCCGGAGCCGCGCTGTCTGCCTGGGTCCAGGCCACAGAAGTCTGGTCATTTTTCGGGGTCGGTGTTAATTTCATAAAACATTGCCCGCTGTTAATTGACCACATAACACCCAATCTAGAGGGATATGCTTGTTATACTACTCTTAAAAGGTTATTAAAAGGTAAAATTTTGGTAATCAATTGGTTAAATTATTAAGGTTAAGTAATATAACAGTAAAGTTGCGATTGCACTTTAGAGCTTTTTTTAATAATACAATAATAAATTGACCAAAAGTCTTTTTTTCCCGTGCCCGCTACGATCGACGATAGCAAGTAAAAATTCTGTAGACTGCCTATCATGTTGCTGCATTTGAGTACCTGGCCCGAGGTAGAAGCTTATCTCGAAAGCTCGCGAGGCATAATTATCCCGATCGGCTCCACCGAACAGCACGGGCCCACCGGCTTGATCGGGACTGACGCCATTGCTGCCAAGGCGATCGCTCACGGTGTCGGCGAAGCTGCCAATGCCTTAATCGGTCCGACAATTAATGTAGGGATGGCCTTGCACCACACCAGCTTTCCCGGCACAATCAGCTTCCGACCGCAGACGCTGATACTCGTAATCAGGGATTATATCACATCTTTGGCAAAAGCGGGATTTGAAAAATATTTCTTCATTAACGGTCATGGCGGCAACATTGCCACTATGAAAGCAGCATTTTCCGAGACTTACGCGCATTTGTCCGACTTGAATTTACCGAATGCCGATAAAATCCAGTGTCAAATTGGCAACTGGTTTATGTGCGGATCAGTCTACAAACTAGCAAAAGAATTGTACGGAAACCAAGAAGGTTCCCACGCCACCCCCAGCGAAATCGCCTTAACCCAATACCTTTATCCAGAAGAAATCAAGCAAGCTCCGCTTTCGGAAGAAGTCGCTTCCGGGCACAAAATTTACGGTGCCGCTGACTTCCGCCGCCGATTTCCCGACGGCAGAATGGGTTCAAATCCCGGCTTAGCAACCGCCGAACACGGTCAACAGTTTTACGAATTAGCAGTCAAAGAATTGACTAATAATTATTTGGAGTTTTTAAGTTCCGATTAACGTTTTTTATTCTCGTTGCGGTAGTCATAAATATGTAGTGGTGGCTGGTAGTTGCCAACTAAAATCCCAGATATTTTCAAGTTAAAACCTAAAAAAATAGATGTCATAGCTTTAGAAAAGCTTATTAAACCTATTAATTGTTTTTATTGATTAAACTGCTCATAAATGTTATTCTATGAAACAAACAATTTTGTAGGTTGATGTAAACTAACTGGCTATGGAAGATTTTTTGAATTTCTTAAATCGCCGACCTTGTTGTCCCTATTGCCAAGGGTAACAAACCATAAAAAATGGCAGTACCCACAACAAAAAACAAAAATTCAAGTGCAAATAATGTGGCAAGCAGTTTGTTGAGCATTCAACAAAAAAGAAAATTTATCAAGAAACTAAGAATTTAATAGATAAACTTCTTTTAGAAAAAAAAAATTTCGCTGGAATTGCTCGTTCGGTCGGGGTTTCTCCAACTTGGCTGCAAAATTATGTCAATAATAAATACGCCCAAACGCCTCGAAAACTCAAGGTTTCAGAGAAAGCTAAAGGAAAATTAATCATTGAATGTGATGAATTATGGTCTTTGGGAAGAAAAAAATAATCAACAATGGATCTGGCTGGCTATAGACAGAAAAACTAGAGAAATTGTTGGAGTTTATATTAGACCTCTTGCAAAATAGTTTTGTGCTATTATAGAAAGTTTAGACAATTTTTAAATCTAGCAGGCTGGGCAAGTTTAAGGAGATGCCAATCAACCCAATAATTCAAATTTTGACCTAAACTTGAGCAAAATTTTAAGGATAACACATATTTTTTTTGCAAGAAGTCTATTGGAGATCGCAGCCGGATATCCGCACAAAAGCTTTGGGAATCTTTGCCGCCTGTTTATCGACAATGTGCAGTTTGCTATACGGATTTTTGGGTATCTTATGAAAAAGTTATTGCCTCAAAACGTCACAAACCCGTTGGCAAAGAAAGTGGTAAAACCAGTCATATTGAAAGGTTTAATAAAACTTTACGCCAACGAGTTTCAAGACTTGTAAGGCGAACTCTTTCTTTCTCAAAAAAATTAGAAAATCATCTGGGAGCCATTTGGTATTTCATTCATCACTATAATGAATGTAGAGCCGGGTAATATCCCCGATCACTACATATTTATGACTACCCGTTAGTGTTTATCTGGAAACGCCGCTATATGCAGCACCGGAAGATGCTGTAGCTCGCTTTAAGTGGTTCTACCGTCTGGAACAGTTTTCCCTTGCGATCGCACTTACGTGTAATTGAGCAGAAGTTCGATCGCCCCCAATAACCCCCAAAACTTCAATTACTACCGGATCGTCGATCAAAGTGACAGAGATCGACTAAAGTAAACAGAAATTATTATGGGCGGTAATTAGAGTGATTGAGACTTTAGCAACAGGAATCGCAGCAGCCGGTTCGCTGCTAGCATTGGGCGGATTGGGCCTAGAGTTGAACTATCGCCGGACTGGGAGTGCAAATAAACTAGAACTAACAGCCGGAGAATGGCGCTTAGCCATCTCCGAACCGAACCGCTATCTTTTGGTGGGGGAAATGGAGTTCCGCAACCTGACACAGCGTTTTGAGATTATGTTGCCGGAAGTGCGGGCGCAGGTGAAACTGCTGTCAGACGGCAGTTTGGATGGTGTTACTTCCCAGACAAAGGTGATTCCTTGCCACAAAGAGGCAGCAGCCAGAGCAGACGATTACTGGTTCGGCTATATTGTTAAAGCCCAAAAAAACACAAAAATTAAAGTTTCTGTAGACATTCAAGGGCAAGATTTAACCAAATTGCAGTCAGCTTGGGTGCAAGTACACTTCGTCACCTACGGCCCGGGCGGCCGCATCCCGAAAGTCCGTAACGTCGTAGTTCCCCTGCAATTTCCCAACTCGGACACCGTACCCATCGCCAGAAATGTCGGAGTTGCAGAAGTCTTGCCGATTCGCACTCACATACTGGCGGAACTCGACAATCCCGTCGAAATTGTCAAGCGGTACGTGCTGCCACGCGCCCAGAAAGGCGATATTGTCGCCTTGGCAGAAACTCCCCTAGCTTTGATGCAGGGACGCTATCGCCATCCCAGCGAAGTCAAACCCGGATGGGCGGCAAAGCGAGTGTGCTTGTTTTTCTTACCCACGTCGAGTTTGGCGACGGCTTGCGGAATGCAGACGTTAGTTGATGTAGTCGGCCCTTGGCGCGTAGTAGCAGCTTTTGCTCTTGGCGCTGTGGCCAAAATATTCGGCAAACCGGGAGTCTTTTACCAACTAGCAGGGGAACAAGCAAGGCTGATCGACGACGTTACCGGGACTTTGCCTCCCTTCGACCAATTTATTGTCCTAGGCCCAGACAATCCCCAGCAAGTTGTAGAAGAAATTCAACGAGAAACCGGACTTGCCGCGGCGATCGTAGACGCTAATGACTTGAAAGCAGTTAAGATATTAGCAGCGACCTCCGATTTATCGGTAACATTTTTAGAGCAAGCCTTGCGGAGCAACCCCGCCGGGAATGCTGACGAGCGAACACCAGTCGTTTTAATTCGACCTCTGCCACAAAAATCTTGAGTTGAAAACAGAAAATTAAAAATTCAAAAAGATGATTTGAAATTTTTAATTTTCGATCGAGCAAGAAAGGGAGAAGAATCAAAAGTTCTAAGTTTTGAACTCAAAATAGCGCAGCGTTGCGAGCTGTGCGTGGCAATCTCAAAACTCCAAACTTCCCTAACTCTTCCCCTTTCTGAATTTTTATTTTAAAATTTCCATTCCCCACTTTCATCCTATGACTTCATTTCCCTCCCAAAACCAAAACCAGGTTGTGATTCGCCCGTTTCAGTATCGCGACATCGAGGCGATGGAACAATTGTGTGCGGAAACAGCCGAAGAGCCAGAAAACCGCAAGGGCGCAAGCTGCGACTTGGTAATAGGTAGAAAGTTGCAGCAGATTCGTCGCTGGTACGGACTCCTAAAGATTTTTAGCTGGTTTCCCAACCCTTGTCAGTCCCTGTTCCGTGCCCACGTTGCCGAAGAAGAGGGGAAAGTTAAGGGCATAATTCAGATTTCTCCTTTCAACCGCACCTGCAGCACTTGGCGGATCGATCGCATAGGAGTAGACCCGGAAGCCCGCAGCAAAGGAATTGGTTCCATGCTTCTGCGGTACTGCTTTGAGGCAGTCTGGGAGGCGCGGACGTGGCTGTTGGAAGTGAATGTCGGCGACAAAACTTCCTTGGCTTTGTATCGGCAAAACGGGTTTCAGCCTTTGGCCCAGATGACTTACTGGACGATCGCCCCAGAACGCCTGCAAGAAATGGCTTCCTCGACCCCAGATTTGCCCAACCTGCTGCCTGTTAGCAACGCAGATGCTCAGTTGCTCTACCAACTGGATACCGCGTCTATGCCGCCGCTGGTGCGCCAAGTATTCGATCGGCACATTCAAGATTTCAAAACCAGTTTTTTCGGCGCTTTAGTCGAAGGTGTCAGACAGTGGCTGGGCAAAACCGAGGTAGTCAGCGGCTACGTGTTTGAACCGCAGCGCAAAGCCGCGATCGGCTATTTTCAGGTGCAGCTATCCCGCAATGGCCACCAACCGCACGTCGCCCAGTTGACTGTACACCCGGCCTACACTTGGCTTTACCCAGAACTGCTGTCCCAGATGGCGCGCCTTGTTCAAGATTTCCCGGTTCAAAGCCTGCAATTGGCTTCCGCTGACTATCAGCCGGAACGGGAAGCTTATTTAGAGCAATTTGGAGCAGTGCGCGTGGAACACAGTTTGCTGATGTCTCGATCGGTGTGGCACAAATTGCGCGAGTCCAAGTTGGTCTCTCTCGAAGGACTCCAGCTATCAGAAATGCTGCAAAGCTTCCAGCCAACTCGCAAACCCGTACCGGGTAGGATGTCCTGGCTCGGCCCGATGGCTGGGGAAGCAGCAGCAGGGCCCGCGTCGTCTGAGATAAAACCTCTGTTGGCTGACTCAGGAAACAGCCAAACGAATCAAGTTAACCCCTTGAACTTCCAAAATTCCGAATCATCGGCAACAGATAGCAGCAGCATTTTGCCTCTCAAATTGCCCGAATTGCCTCTAGACGAAGGCTCCCAAGAGACAAGTTAATACTTAATAGTTAAAAGCAGAAAGTAAAAGATAGAAGGCAGAAAAAAATAGAATTAATCATCAAAGAAATTCCTTTTTTCTGTCATAATTCCAAAATCTCCCTTCTGCTTTTAATTATTAATATCAATCTAAGATTACCTATCTTCTTCTTGCTTTCTTCTTTTCTTCCTTCGCGTTTTTCGCGTCTTCGCGGTTCGTTAAATAAGATTATTTCCGCAAAAAAACAGTAAATCTAAAATCTAAAATCTAAAATCTAAAATTGATTGATTGATAATGTCCAACGATAAATTATGGATTTCAGCACTGGGATTAGATATCGGCCTCAAACGAGTCGGCATCGCCGGGTGTGACGGCACTGGTTTAATAGCTACGGGCATTACAACTCTGGTAAGATCGTCCTTCGAGCGAGACGTAGCTTATCTCCGAGAACTCGTGCGAGAGCGGAGAGTGCAAATTTTGGTGGCAGGCTTGCCCTACTCCCTGAACGGAGAATTGGGTGCTCAAGCCCGACAAGTGCAAAAATATGCTACTCGCATCGCCACAGCCTTAGAGCTCCCCCTAGAGTACGTGGACGAGCGCCTGACTTCGGTTGAGGCAGAGGAATTGATGAAAACACAAGGGATTTCGGTGTCGCAAAATAATAAGGGTTCGATCGATCGCAAAGCAGCCGCCCTGATTTTGCAGCAGTGGCTAGACGAGCGGAGGCAAAATATCTCCGCCCTTCCCAATCCTTGATAGCTGGTAACAAAGGCGTGATATCCTGGTTGTGCAAGTTTGCTACGCACACCTGTAACCCTTGACAAACTGGAGAAAATTCTGCTTTACCCTCGGTAGTGAAGAAGCACAAAATCGTGATTTGTCCTCAGTGTCGCTTGCTGACTCGACTGAGATTTAACCGCTGCACTCGGAGCCTGTGGAAAAGGCCGCGAGTCTCGCGGTTTAAGCTTGTGGACTGGCGATCGCCCACTTAGCCAGAATATCGCCACGAAAATTCCCAATTGTCAAGCCAACGTTACTGAATTATTGACGGAAAACTAAGATACACGCGATGTCCTCATCCCCATACCGCAAAAAAGAGAATGGCAATTCCAACGAAGAGTCCGTCACCTTGACGGATGAAGTTGGGCGATCGCTAACTTGCAACATAGAATATTCTATGAACCTAGAAGGTCAAGAATATGCTTTGCTGCTTCCAATTGACTCGCCAGTAGAAATTTTTACCTGGCAGGGAGACGAGACGGACGAAGCAGCAATTCCTGTAGAAGACGAGACTGAAATTGACAAAATCTTTGAGACTGCTAAAGTTGTCCTGCAAGAGCAGAACTTGACGCTCCGACGCACAGCGGTGACGCTGACTGTGGTTGGCGAATTGCCGGAATTTCCCGAAGAGGATATGGCATCTGATGTCGATCCTGATGAGGAGTCGGAGTTCGAGGAGCTGATGTGGCTGACCAGTTTCTACCACGAAGAACAGGAATATGCGATTTATACGCCTCTAGACCCGTTCTTTATCTTGGCTAGAATGGATGACGACGGTAAGCCAGAATTGCTCTCGGAAGAAGAGTTCCAAAGGCTGGAACCGATGTTACCTATGCTGGAAGACCAGTTCTTTGACGAGCTTGATTAGATATTAATTGCAGGCACAAGCCCTGATGGCAAAAAGCAGAATTTTTTACTATTTTATAAAAAAGTAAACTGCTCGCCCGATCGAACTTTTTCGAGGTGGCCGCTTCTGCCTTCGCGATCGGGCTTTTGAATTGGGCCGCGTGAATTGGGTCTTTTAAAGGGCTTGTATTCGTAACTTTTCGGTCATCAATCGCAGGTCATCAGTCATTAGTCGCTAGTTAACCGCCGCTTATCCAGGACAACGGACTATGAATAAAGAACAAATGACAAAAGGCAGCACGCGCGAGAGCCGAAAAGGTACTCCGCAAGTCTCTAAATGGTTGTTTTATCTGGCGTTGCTGCCGGCAATCTGGGGAGTTTGCGCTTGGCAAGGCTGGGCTTGGTGGAGCTGGGCTTCGGCGCCGCCTAAAATCACATCCTCATCGGGGAATCCGGCAGAAGATCCTGCTGTTTCGATCCAAATCCCGGAGGGTACTCCCAGTCAAAAAATCGGCCGGGATTTAGAGGCTGCGGGGTTGATTCGATCGAGCTCGGCATGGAATATGTGGGCCCGCTGGATGACTCTGCAAAACCGGGAGGGAGGTTTTCAAGCAGGAACTTACCAACTGTCGCCGACTCAGCCTCTGAGTGCAGTTGCTGACAAAATTTGGAAGGGCGAAGTCGTACAGCAGAGTTTCACGATTCCAGAAGGGTGGTCGCTGCAACAAATGAGCACTTATTTTGAAGCGCAAGGTTTTTTCCCGGCTAAGGAGTTTATGGCGGCCGCGAGTCAAATTCCTTACGCTCAATACCCTTGGCTGCCGAGCGGATTGCCTCATTTGGAAGGTTTTTTGTACCCGGATACTTATCAGCTAGACGGCGATAGAATTACTCCTCAAGCTGCGATCACACAAATGCTCACCCGTTTCGAGCAGACAGCTTTGCCTGTATATCAAAAAAATCAGAATAATACGAAGCTCTCTCTCAAAGAATGGGTGACTTTGGCGAGTATTGTAGAAAAAGAAGCTGTGGTTGCTTCCGAGCGGAACCGCATTTCTGGAGTGTTCAACAACCGTCTGAAAAAGGGTATGACTTTGGGTTCTGACCCGACAGTTGAATATGCTCTCGGCATCAGGCAAACTAAGGAAAAGCCTCTGACTTTTAAGCAAGTAGAAACGCCTTCTCCTTACAATACTTATATAAATCCAGGACTACCCCCAACTCCGATCGCATCTCCGGGAATCGCAAGTCTGGAAGCGACTCTGACTCCGGAAAATACAGAATACCTGTATTTTATGGCTCGATACGACGGCACTCACATTTTTAGCCGCACCCAGGCGGAACACGATGCTGCGATTGCTAAAGTTGACCAGCAGTTGCGATCGAATCCATAGATGGGCAATGACTAATAAAAAAGTAAAAAGTCAAAAGTAACAAAGGAAAAGCCATAATTCTTAACTTTTGATTTTTTACTTTTTCAATCTTTAACTCCCAATTTCTTATTTCTCAATCTAAAATCTAAAATCTAAAATCTAAAATCATTATGACTTGGGGTAAATTACTACAGCCTGACTTAGTTCTAGGCGATTCAGTCATGAAATTAACGGCTGATATTCTGCAGAAATATCAGATTAAAGGATTAGTGTTGGATGTGGACGAAACTCTTGTTCCCATTACGGCAATGAATGCTTCTCCTGAACTCAGCTTGTGGGTACAAGAAATTAGACCCGTGGTATCGCTATGGTTGGCAAGCAATAATTTAAGTCAAAATCGGATCGGTCGAATTGCTGATTCTTTGAATCTACCTTACATCACGGGTGCTGCTAAACCGTCGCGCCGCAAGTTGCGAACAGCCGTGACGGCGATGAATTTGCCGGTGGAACAGGTGGCGATGGTGGGCGATCGACTTTTTACTGATGTTTTAGCAGGCAATCGTTTGGGTATGTTCACTATTTTAGTGGAACCAATGGTTGATGCTGGGTATGCACTTCGCAAGTATCCGGTGCGCTCTTTTGAAGTTTGGGTTTCTCAAGCTTTGGGGGCTTCTCTGAAAATTAAAGATTAAAAATGGGCATCGGGAATTGGGCATGGGGCATTGGGCATCGGGCATGGGGCATTGGGAATTGGTAATTAGGAATTGGGAATTGGTAACTAATGGCAACAGACAACAGTCAACAGTCAACAGACAACAGTCAACAGTCAACAGTCAACAGTCAACAGTCAACAGTCAACAGTCAACAGTCAACAGTCAACAGACAACAGTCAACAGTCAACAGACAACAGACTAAAACTATTGTTGTTAAAATTGGAACTTCAACTCTGACTCGATCGACTACAGGAAACTTAGCTCTTTCAACTATTGCGGCATTGGTCGAAATTTTAGCTGATTTGCGGCAGCAAGGCCATCGAGTAGTTTTGGTTTCTTCGGGTGCAGTTGGGGTTGGCTGCGCGCGCTTGGGTTTGACGGAACGCCCGCGAAACATGGCTATGAAACAGGCTGTGGCGGCTGTGGGCCAAGGGCGGCTGATGCGTGTGTACGATGACTTGTTTACTACTCTACAACAGCCGATCGCTCAAGTATTGCTCACCAGGGGCGATTTAGTGCAGCGTAATGGCTATGTTAACGCTTGCAATACTTTTGGGCAACTGCTCAGGTTGGGCGTGATTCCGATCGTCAATGAAAATGATACCGTAGCCGTAGACGAGCTTAAATTTGGCGATAACGACACGCTTTCGGCGCTGGTGGCGAGTTTGGTAGAAGCAGATTGGTTGTTTGTGCTCACAGATGTCGATCGGCTGTATTCCGCCGATCCGCGCAGCAATCCCGACGCGCAGCCGATCGCCCTAGTCCAAAGTATGGCACAGCTCACAGAATTTCAGGTGCAAACAGGAGATTCCCGCAGCGGTTGGGGAACCGGCGGAATGGTGACAAAAATTGAAGCAGCCAGAATAGCAACTGCATCGGGAGTACGGACTGTCATAACTGACGGCTGCTTTCCTGGTAATATCGAGAAAATACTTAACGGAGAGTCGATCGGCACTCAATTTGAGCCTCAACCGCGCCCTGTAAACGCTCGCAAACACTGGATAGCTAACGTGCTAATTCCGGCAGGAAAACTATATTTAGATGCGGGTGCTGTCAAGGCAATTTCCCACGGCGGAAAATCGCTTTTAGCTGCGGGTATTGCTCAAGTAGAAGGAGAATTTCAAGCTGATGATTCCGTGCAGTTGTGCGACGCAGCCGGCAAGCAAATTGCTAGAGGACTTGTGAATTATAGCAGTTTAGAATTGAGACAAATCCAGGGGTGCAAGTCCGAGAAAATTGCTGAGATTTTAGGCTATGCAGGCGTAGAAACGGCGGTACACCGAGATAATTTAGTGATTGTTTAAACTACCCAATATCTAGACAGTCGATCGGGCAATGAGCGAAGGCAGAAATTGAAGATATTTGCAGCACCGTCTTGCAAGAACTTGTTTGGCTGTGTCGGAACAGCTCGTTCATCGCTTCTGTAAACAGTTCAAATAAATTTTGTGCTAATTCTAAAGCTGCTTGGTATTCCGCATCAGTAAGTTTGATCTCTGCTAAAATTTGCAACATCTCTGGCGTGTTTAAAAGGTGATAATTTTCTAAACCCCCATAAGATCCTCCAAAATCAACAGATTCTTTTTGGTTAATTTGCTGTAATTCCATTACCACTGCTAGCGCCGCTTCAAAAAAAACTTGGGCCGTTCCTTCGAGGGCTTCCACTAACACCAGTTTCTGAATAGGAGAGGCTTTCCAAGCGTAGCGTTCGATCACTGAACAGAGCGATCGAGTTTTTTTAGTTTCTTCACCCCAAAGCAGTCTGAAGTCGCCGTAACTCATTAATTGGTTTAAGCCTAGTTCCTCTAGGTATTCTAGATAGTCGTGCCAGTAATAGTTTTTTTTATAAGTATATTTATTAATTAGTTCCTGAACCTTGCTATTACTAGAAGATTCTCGCAATACATATTTATTTAAATCGCTCAAGCCCACAGCCAAAGGAGCAAGTACAGGTGCAAAAATTAGTCGTTGATTAGCGTGAATGTGTTTATTGGCTAGAAAGTCAAACAAGGGCAATTTTGCAAACTCTTGCTTTTTCGGTTCAATGAATGCTACAATTGCTTTCATACTTTTTTCGCCTGAATGGTTCCTGTCAAGATAATCTTCATAACTCTGTTAATTATCTATATTTTAGAGCCTAAATAATTGTGTTTATTATCATACATATTTGTATTTGATATCATAGGTAAGAGTGTTTGCCGTCACAGGAAATTGTGACTTGTATCATATTGTGCCAGAAGATCGATCATCTTGTTCCCTAGAGATAAAATGTTCTACATTAGACCTCTTGCGAAAGTGCGCTCTTTCTAGGTAAAATAAAAGAAAAAATTAGCTTAATAATATGAACTACGAAGAATTACAAAAGTTAACCCCCAAAGACTTTAAACGCTACTGTGGAGTACATCAAGAGACATTCAAAGAGATGGTAAAAATAG
>NZ_JAUBVE010000028.1:0-71071 GCF_036705715.1 Microcoleus sp. AT3-D2
TCTATCCTTGCTCTTCGCTGTGCTTATCTCAACGGTCAACTTTCAATTTGATGTATTTGCCAAACTGAGATGCACCCTCTGTCTGTAGGGTGTGCAGTGCACATCTTCCTCCCTCACAATAGCGGACGGTTGCTAATATTAGCTGAAGTATTAAATTAGATTGCTCTAAAATTGCCGATTACAATTGACAATAACTGCACGGAAAACGACGATGAACGAGACAATAACTGCTACAGGTCTGCCTCCTGCATTCCCCTATCATACCCAATTGCCAGACGAAGACGGTACGTTTTTGACACTCCCCGTGCTAAAGCAGCGGGGATTCTTGGTTCTGGCGACACACCTTAAAACTAGCTATCGGAGCGGCAATACTTAAACCAAATACCCGTTCGATTGAACCAAGTATCGAGCCTAATTTAGTTAGTCCCAGAGGGTTTTATCTCCCCAAGCGTTCGAGAATTACTTCTCATGTAAGTTTTGGGTGTACGAGAGAATTATCCGCATCCCTTACTACGGCATTTATGAAATGAGAACGGGCAATTTAGAGGTCTATCACCTGATAGATTTTGGGTATCGAAGGATGGAGCCAAACGAACGCGGTCACTATCCCATTCCTGTGCTAGATGTAGAATTGGGACTGTGGCAGGGAAGCTATCAAAATCAAGAACTGCTTTGGCTGCGGTGGTGGGATTCGCAGGGGAATTTGCTGTTAACTGGCTCCGAACAAGTTGAAATTGAGCGGGTCCTGGTCGAACAAGAACGGGAAAGAGCCGAACAAGAACGGGAAAGAGCCGAACAAGAACGGGAAAGAGCCGAACAAGCAGAGCGAAAAATCACCCAGTTAGCGGAGCGACTACGAGCAATGGGAATCGATCCCGATGCTGAGGATTGATATCAAATTCCCCAAACTCTCTCTGTAGCGCGAGCATCCCGCACCTAATCTTTTTTAATCACAAAAAACAAAGCTGATGGAAACTAAACCACCTCTACCGCCCTTTACATTGGAAACGGCTAAAGCCAAAGTTCAAGCTGCTGAAGATGCCTGGAATACCCGCGATCCAGAACGAGTAGCGTTAGCTTATACGGAAGATTCTCAGTGGCGAAACCGTGCCGAATTCTTCAGCGGACGGGAAGAAATCAAGGCTTTTTTAAGACGAAAATGGGCAAAGGAATTAGATTACCGTTTAAAGAAAGAACTGTGGAGTTTTACAGAGAATCGGATTTCTGTTTGCTTCGAGTATGAGTGGCACGATGATTCTGGCTACTGGTATCGCGCCTATGGTAATGAACAGTGGGAATTTGCAGAAAATGGGTTAATGCGAAGACGTGAAGCCAGCATTAATGATGTTCCGATTCAAGAATCTGAACGGAAGTTTCGATAAGATTTATCTGTAAGTTGCTAGACGCATAAACCTGGTTTTTTGGGAAAATACGCAGGTTTGTAGTAAGGAGTTTAGTCATTATTGACTAAACGCCAGAAAGACGAATAAAGTCCTCACTACCAACGAAAGGTTTGTAGTAAGGACTTTAGTCATGATTGATTAAACGCCAGAGAGAGGACTAAAGTCCTCACTACGAACCAAAGACTCCCAATTGCTCAACTCTCCTCAATCTGTAAGCAAACTCGGAGAAGTCAGCACAAAGACATCCCTGGTTCCCACCCCTTCAGATTCGGGTTTAATCGGCGTAGTAAAGTGGAAAAACTCATGGTCGTTAACTAACAGCAATTCTCCCGGATGCAGAATTTTATTAAAAACAGGCTTCTCTTTTTTAGCCAAGTACAAATGCGTTTCCCCGCCGACAATATTAGTTCTGTCAACCGAGAAAATCCCGATAAAGTCAGTACCGTCTTGGTGAATGCCTTCCGGTGCGGGGTTGCCGAAATTGTGCGGAGAACAAGTCGTCCTGATTTGATGGATGCCGATTTCAGCTTCCGGGTGAATTTTGCAGGAATCGAAAAAAGCAAAAATCATCTGTTTGAAATTATCGAGGGCGATTAGCCGATCGTCCAATTCGGCAAATTCCCGCCTGATATCACCCACTAGCGGATTGTATGTTTTGCTTTGATACAAATAGCCGTGAGGTAACTTAACTAACTCATTTCCGTTGACTGCAAACCGCGATAATCTTCTAGAACGATACTTACCTTTCACATACGGATCGACAGGCATATCGTCAAAAAATTCCTTGAAACCTTCTAGCTTAATCGAGTTTACTTTTTTGAAAGTAAACATGAAAGCATAATCCAAATGAATGGATTCTAATACGGTTTTCATAGATTTTACTCCCTGAAGCCTTGCTCCCCTCCCTAATTTTGCCTTGAGGAGGTGTATGCTTCTACTCTAGCGCAGGATTTTTGTATGTGTCGTAAAAGACACTACAAAAATTGCAAAGATATCGTAAAGCTTGCAAGATGAATCCGGGGCTGGTTCTTCTTTTAATCCAAAATCCCAAATCTAAAATCCAAAATCTAAAATCTAAAATCGATTGACTGCTTTCACCAGCGACTGACAGGCCCGGAGGAAAACGGCAACATCGACCCCAAGTGTAACGTACTGAACGCCAGCATCAATCCACTGCTGGGCGATTTCGGGGTTTTCGGCAAAAGTACCGGCGGCTTTGCCTGCTTTGCGGATGGTTTGCACTGCCTCCTGCATCATGTCGATGACTCGGGGATCGCGGACTTTGCCGGGAATGCCGATCGACTGTGACAGATCGTAAGGCCCTAGAAAAATCACGTCCACCTCTGGCACAGTAACAATTTCCGCCAGGTTGTCGATGCCGCCTTTGCCTTCGACATGAATCACAACTAAGGATTCTTCGTTGAGTTTGTCCGTGATATTTGTACCGGCGGCGGTGTAAAGTCCTGCCCGCGTAGCGAAGGAAAGACCTCGCGTGCCCAGAGGACTGTATTTAGCGCTTTTGACAGCGGTTTCGGCATCGATTTTGCTTTCAATTTGAGGTACTTGAACGCCTGCACTGCCGATGTCGAGAGCTCGTTGAATTTGCGGCCCATCGTTTTTGCGGACACGAACAATGGGTGCAATTCCGGTACAGTCGGCGGCGCGACACAAATCTTCAGCAGCAAGCGGGTGCAGGGGCCCGTGTTCCATGTCGATAACGGCAAAGTCGAATCCAGCGTGACCGCATATTTCCATGAATGCGGGATAAGCGCAGTTCATAAATAAACCGAGGACTGTTTCGCCTTGTTTAATTTTTTGTTTCAGTTGGTTTTGACGCATAAATTGGGATTTTTTTTTCTGGGGGGAATGCCGAGGAACCCAGATTATTTTTAATAATACAGCTACACTATTGCTGTTATAAATTACTTTATGTTAAGAGAATAGACAAAAATTTTGTAGCTGCTTTTGCTTCTATCTTAAATGGAATCAAGCACAAAAGCCAGCCAAAAATAAACATTCCTAAGATTGGTAAAAATATGGCTCCCACGGATGGTTCTACTAACCAAGCAAATAAAGCAAACATTCCGATACTGCCAGTTGTCCACAGCCAAAGAATCAGAAATCCTATAACTGTTTTATGTAAACTCATCCTAATTTTGATGGAACAACCGAACTGTTGACTATGTATATCTCCTTGTATAATTGGGAACAATAAATGTCTACCGATGATGATGCGATTAATTTTGAAGGTTTTGCCAGAAATCGTTCCTTCATAGGGTTTCGCAGGTGGCGGGCCAAAGGGTATAATTATTCTAACAACTTTGGGAGGAGTAACAACTTCGTCCAATCTGCGTAAAACTTCCGAATAAGTCAAACTGGTGGTAATTGTTAAACTCTCAAAAGGAATAAATAACCTAAAAAATTTGACTATTTTGAGCATAAGGTTCATCCGGCTATTCAATATTTGTTGCTGGTATTAATGCCTCTTCTCTAAAAAAGTTTTCCCTGACAACACCGCGAAATACCAGTATACTGCAAAATAAACATTTAGATGGGATGAGTGTTTTTCGCGCTATGTCAAAATTAATTCCACAATCTCCGATGAAACTTCGACAGTATCTATTTTTGCTCAAAGGTCGATCGATCCTTAGCCTCACCCTGGGCATAATTTCCGCGATAGGGAGCATTTCGCCAGTATTTGCCGAACCTCCGCGTAATCCAGACAATGCAGAAACTTGCGACATTCTAGTAGCAGGAGGCGGGCTTGCAGGCGCTGCTACCGCTTACGAAGGTTTGCTGGCGGGGCGCACAGTTTGCCTCACTGAAATTACTGACTGGGTAGGCGGTCAAATTTCCTCCCAGGGAACTTCCGCACTCGATGAAAGAGAGACTCAGCGATCGCTCTTATTTTACCCCCGTGGCTACCTAGAATTGCGGGGGCGGATCAAGGAAAATTACGGCCGGCTAAATCCCGGAGGCTGTTGGGTTAGCTATTCGTGTTTCATGCCCTACGACGGTCACAAAATTCTATTTAACATCTTGCAGGATGCCGCTAGAAAAGGCAAAGGCACGCTGAAATGGTTTCCCAATACGGTTATTAAAGAACTAGAAATTACTCCTGCTGTGGCGGGTAATGCGGTTGAAGGCCAACAAATTAAAAGTGCGATCGCCATTCAACACAAACCAGCCGCCAACACTCCGCCAATCAACACCGAAACTCTTTCTCAGACTATCGAAGATGCCTATCGCTACGAAAATTCTCCGCGCTTTAACAAAACTATTATTCGGTTTATTCCTAAACCTCCTAACCAGTCAAATTCAAAACCTAGACCTGTTGATTGGTACGTTGTAGATGCCACTGAAACAGGTGAATTGATCGGACTTGCTGATGTTCCCTACCGCCTCGGAATTGACCCGCGTTCCCCTCTTGAACCTTCCTCCCCCAGCCCAACCGGCGACGCTTACTGCACTCAAGGTTTTACCTACACCTTTGCGATGCAGGCAACGAAGGAACCGCAGCAGCATCAAGTGCCGTCTTTTTATCAACAATATTCTCCTTACTACAGCTACGAATTGCAGAGATTGGCGAGCTTTCCCTTAGTTTTTACATACCGCCAAATCAAGAGTATGAGACCGGATGAAAAACGACCTTCAGACCCGAAGCAATTCCCGATTTATCCCGGCGATATTTCGATGCAAAACTGGACTTGGGGCAATGACTATCGTCCCGGTTCTGCCCTGGATAATTTAATTTATTCTCGCGAGCAGTTGGAAGCGGCAGGTCAACTGCAACCGGGGGGATGGATGGGCGGTTTGCGAACCGAAACTTTGCGTAAGGGTGAAGAAAATGCCAAAGGATTTTTCTACTGGTTGGTAACAGGAACTACTGACTCGCAGCTAGGAGAGGGAGTGAAAAAGCCTCATCCAAACAATCGTTTTTTGAGCGGGTTGGATTCGCCGATGGGGACGGCGCACGGACTTTCTAAATATCCTTATATGCGGGAGGGCAGGCGTATTATTGGGCGGCCGAGTTTCAATCAGCCTCAAGGTTTTACGGTGTGGGAAGTTGATATGTCTCGCACTGACTTTACGGCTGATTTTTATCGCCAGAATTTGTCGGAGGAAGAGTATCGGAATTTGTGGTTAGCTGTGGGTGGTTTGAATGCGCCGGCTTTGGCTGTGGGAAGTCAATCTGTTGAGGATACAACATCGCGATCGCGCGCTACGATTTATCCTGATTCTGTGGGTATTGGTCATTATGCGATCGACTTTCACCCCTGCATGACCAACAGTCCCCCGGAAGCACCAGGAAATACCGAACGCGAAGGCACTCGCAAAGGTCAAGGACAAGCTTATCCGTTCCAAATTCCGCTGCGGGCAATGATTCCTCAGAAAATTGACAATATGTTAGTGGCGGGTAAAAGTATTGCTGTTAGCCACACAGCGGCCGCTGCTTATCGAGTGCATTCTTTTGAATGGTCTGCAGGTGCGGCGGCGGGAGTTACGGCTGCTTTTTCCTTGGAAAAAGGGATTCTACCTTATGAATTAGTGGACGAATTGCCATCCCGCGAGCCGAACTTGGAAGTGTTGCAGTTGCGGTTGCAACAAAATGCTAATCCGATCGCCTTTCCGGGTACTTCTATTTTCAATAGTTCGTGGCAAAATTGGAAATAATCGCAGTTGGTAATCTGTAGCGCTGGCATCCTGCTCGCCCTACAATAAAATTCACTCTTTGTGGAACAGGGTGGAACAGGCTTTCGGGCCTGTTCCTGACACCCCACAATTAACTCGTTACCAAGAAGAGTCTGCTAACCAGTATAAAATAACCAATAAAATAGCTGAGAAACAGCAATTTGTCATCCATCTTTCGATAGAAGCAATCAGACACTGCTTTAGTCGGATAATATCAATAATCTCAAAAATATTCCCCCCTTCCCCTTCAAACTCGTCAAAGGTAACGGTCATGTCAACTGCACAGATAACAAGCCCCAATTCCAATAATGGTTATGCCAAACAGTTACTCAGAACCTTAGTGGCAGTCAAAAAAGGGGACTTTTCAGTTCGGATGCCCCTAGACCAGACCGGTCTAGCGGGGAAAATTGCTGACGAACTTAACGACATTATCGAGCTCAATCAGAAAATGGCGGCCGAACTCGATCGGATCGGCACAGTTGTCGGTAAAGAAGGCAAAATCGCCCAGCGGGCCACCATCGGCGACGCCGAGGGGTCATGGGCAGCTAGCGTAAATTCTGTCAATACCTTAATTACAGATTTAGTGCAACCAACCTCTGAAACCGCCAGAGTAATTCGGGCCGTAGCAAAAGGAGATTTATCCCAAACCATCGCCCTAGAAATAGAAGACAGACCCCTCAAAGGAGAATTCCTCCAAACAGCCCAAATTGTTAACACAATGGTAGACCAGTTGAGTTCCTTTGCGTCGGAAGTAACGCGGGTGGCTAGGGAAGTAGGAACCGAAGGGAAATTAGGCGTGCAAGCTGAAGTTAAAGGAGTTGCAGGAACCTGGAAAGATTTAACGGATTCAGTTAACTCAATGGCGGGGAATTTAACAGCCCAAGTCCGCAACATTGCGGAAGTGACAACGGCGGTGGCAAATGGCGATTTATCTAAAAAAATTACAGTAGATGTTAAAGGCGAAATTCTCGAACTGAAAAACACGATTAACATCATGGTGGATCAGTTGAGTTCCTTCGCGTCGGAAGTAACGCGGGTGGCTAGGGAAGTAGGAACGGAAGGCAAATTAGGCGTGCAAGCTGAAGTCAGAGGAGTAGCAGGAACCTGGAAAGATTTAACGGATTCAGTTAACTCAATGGCCGGCAATCTTACCGCACAAGTACGGAACATTGCCGCCGTGACAACCGCTGTGGCAAATGGTGACTTATCTAAAAAAATTACTGTCGATGTTAAAGGTGAAATTCTGGAGTTAAAAAACACTATTAACATCATGGTGGATCAGTTAAATTCCTTCGCATCTGAAGTAACGCGGGTGGCGAGAGAAGTAGGTTCCGAAGGCAAACTCGGCGGTCAAGCAGAAGTTAAAGGAGTTGCAGGAACTTGGAAGGATTTAACTGATAGCGTTAACTTCATGGCAGGCAGTTTGACATCACAAGTCCGCAACATTGCTGAAGTAACAACCGCTGTGGCAAAGGGGGATTTATCCAAGAAAATTACAGTAGATGTTAAAGGCGAAATTCTCGAACTCAAAAACACCGTCAACACGATGGTTGACCAGTTAAATTCCTTCGCATCTGAAGTAACCAGGGTTGCTAGGGAAGTGGGAACAGAAGGGAAATTAGGCGTACAAGCAGAAGTGCAGGAAGTAGCAGGAACTTGGAAAGATTTAACCGATTCAGTTAACTCAATGGCCGGTAATTTAACAGCACAAGTCCGCAACATTGCTGAGGTGACGACGGCGGTTGCTAACGGTGATTTATCTAAAAAAATTACGGTACAGGTTAAAGGCGAAATTTTAGAACTAAAAAACACCATTAACGTGATGGTGGATCAGCTTAATTCCTTTGCATCTGAAGTAACCAGGGTTGCTAGGGAAGTGGGTTCCGAAGGTAAACTCGGCGGTCAAGCAGATGTCCGAGGCGTAGCAGGAACTTGGAAGGATTTAACGGATTCAGTTAATTTTATGGCGGGTAGTTTGACAGAGCAAGTACGGAATATTGCTGCTGTTACGACTGCTGTGGCGAATGGCGACTTGTCGAAGAAAATTACTGTAGATGTTAAGGGTGAAATTCTGGAGTTAAAAAACACCGTCAACACGATGGTGGATCAATTAAATTCCTTTGCTTCGGAAGTAACTAGGGTGGCTAGAGAAGTGGGAACCGAAGGAAAATTAGGCGTGCAAGCTGAAGTTAAAGGAGTTGCCGGAACCTGGAAAGATTTAACGGATTCAGTTAACTCAATGGCGGGGAATTTAACAGCCCAAGTGCGGAACATTGCGGAAGTGACAACGGCTGTAGCAAATGGCGATTTATCCAAGAAAATCACAGTAGATGTGAAAGGGGAAATTCTCGAACTGAAAAACACGATTAACATCATGGTGGATCAGTTGAGTTCCTTCGCATCTGAAGTAACCAGAGTTGCTAGGGAAGTAGGAACGGAAGGTAAATTAGGTGTGCAAGCTTACGTGCGGGGTGTAGGGGGAACTTGGAAAGATTTAACTGATAATGTTAACTTGATGGCGGGGAATTTGACGGCGCAGGTGCGGAATATTGCGGAAGTGACGAAAGCGGTGGCAAATGGCGATTTGTCTAAGAAAATCACCGTCGATGTCAAAGGCGAAATTCTGGAGTTGAAAGATACTATTAACGTGATGGTGGATCAGCTTAATTCCTTCGCTTCTGAGGTGACGCGGGTGGCGCGGGAGGTGGGAACTGAGGGTAAATTGGGCGGTCAAGCTGAGGTGAAAGGAGTTGCGGGAACTTGGAAGGATTTAACCGACAATGTAAACTCGATGGCGGGGAATTTGACAGCGCAAGTGCGGGGTATTGCTAAGGTTGTGACGGCGGTGGCGAATGGCGATTTGAAGCGCAAATTAATGCTGGAAGCTAAGGGAGAAATTGCGACTCTGGCAGATACGATTAACGAGATGATTGATACGCTGGCGACGTTTGCCGATCAAGTTACTACAGTGGCGCGGGAGGTAGGAATTGAAGGGAAATTGGGTGGCCAGGCGAAGGTTCCGGGCGCGGCGGGAACGTGGCGAGATTTGACGGATAATGTGAATGAATTGGCTGCGAATTTGACTACTCAACTGCGGGCGATCGCCGAAGTGGCAATTGCTGTTACCAGAGGCGATTTAACGAGGTCAATTTCCGTCGCCACTGAAGGAGAAGTTGCCATTGTTAAGGACAACATTAACCAGATGATCGCCAATCTGCGGGAGACGACGCAGAAGAATACTGAGCAAGATTGGCTGAAAACCAACCTTGCTAAGTTCACTCGAATGCTACAAGGTCAGCGGGATTTAGAAACTGTTTCTAAACTAATTCTCTCAGAATTGACGCCCCTGGTTTCTGCTCAGCATGGCGTATTTTTTATGATGGAAGGTGTGGAGCATGATCCGTTTCTCAAACTCTTAAGTACCTACGCATACCGCGAACGCAAACAGTTAGGAAATAGATTCCATTTAGGCGAAGGTTTGGTAGGACAGTGCGCCCTGGAAAAGGAACGAATACTGTTGACTGAAGTGCCGGAAAACTACGTTAAGATTGGATCGGGTCTGGGAGAAGCTACGCCGTTGAATGTCGTGGTTTTACCCGTATTATTTGAGGGAGAAGTGACGGCAGTAATCGAGTTAGCTTCGTTCCGCCGCTTCAGCGAAATACACTTGACATTTCTTGACCAACTTACAGAAAGTATCGCCATTGTCTTAAATACAATTGCGGCGAGTATGCGGACGGAAGAGTTGCTGAAACAGTCACAGTCTTTGGCAGAAGAGTTACAAACTCAGCAAAAAGAACTAACGGAAACTAACAAGCGTCTCGAACAACAAGCGCAGTCGCTCCGTGCATCGGAGGAACTGTTGAAGAGTCAGCAGGAAGAGTTGCAACAAACGAATGAAGAACTAGAAGAACAAGCTGAATTGCTAGCGCTGCAAAATAAGGAAGTTGAGCGGAAAAACCGAGATATCGAACAGGCGAGGGGGTTGTTGGAAGAAAGAGCCGAACAGTTGGCTCTAACTTCTAAGTATAAGTCGGAGTTTCTGGCAAATATGTCTCACGAGTTGCGAACTCCGCTGAATTCGCTGTTGATTCTGGCTCGATTGCTTTCTGACAATACTGAGGGTAATTTGACTCAGAAGCAAGTTGAATACACGCGCACAATTTACTCGGCGGGAAATGATTTGCTGGGGCTGATTAATGACATCTTGGATCTCGCTAAGATTGAATCAGGCACGATGTCGGTGGAAATTGAGCAAGTGTTGTTTGGGGACTTGCGAGATCATTTGGATCGAACTTTCCGCCAAATCGCCCAGGATAAGAAGTTGAGTTTTAAAATTGATCTTGAGGGTGGGTTGCCAAAAGGTCTCTATACTGATGCTAAGCGGCTGCAACAAGTTTTGAAGAATCTCCTCTCGAATGCGTTTAAGTTTACAGAGCGAGGTGAGGTAAAATTGTGTGTCGAAGTAGCGCGGGAAGGGTGGAGTTTAGAGATAGAAAGTTTAAGGAATTCCCCTACTGTTTTGGCTTTCTCAGTTAGCGATACGGGGATTGGGATTTCTGCTGAAAAACACCGGGTTATTTTTGAGGCTTTCCAACAAGCTGATGGTAGCACTAGCCGCAAATACGGGGGAACGGGCTTGGGTTTGTCAATTAGTCGAGAAATTGCTAATTTGTTAGGGGGAGAAATTCAATTGACAAGTCGCCCTGGTGAGGGTAGTAGGTTCACGCTTTATCTGCCGCAAACTTACCAAGAATCCCGAATAATGAATGATCAGGAATCGGGAACAGGCAAGCAAATGGCTCAATTGCCATCTGCTATTTCTTCAGCAGTTCCTTCGCCGAATTTCAACTTGCCGATCGCGCCTTACCCCTCACCTTTAATCTTAGATGACCGAGACAATATTGAGAATGACGATCGCGTGCTGTTGATTGTCGAGGATGATGTAAACTTCGCTCGGATTCTGTTGGATATGGCGCAGGAACAGGGTTTCAAAGGTTTGGTGGCTTTGCGGAGCGATATCGGCTTGGCGATGGCGCGAGAGTTCAAGCCAACTGCGATTATGCTGGATCTAAATTTGCCTGTGATGGATGGCTGGACAGTGCTCGATCGCTTGAAGCACGACCCAAGTACGCGCCACATTCCGGTTCACATTGTATCAGTTGAAGAAGGGCGGCAGCGCAGTTTGCAGTTAGGGGCGATCGCGTACCTACAAAAGCCTGTCAGTCGCGAAGCTTTGAGCAAAGCTTTAACTGATATTAAGGGGTTTGTGGAGAGGCCAGTGAAGAATTTGCTAGTCGTGGAAGACGACGAAACACAGCGTCTGGGCATTGTGGATTTAATCGGCAATCACGATGTTTCTACAACGGCTGTGGGGAGTGGTGCAGAGGCGCTAGAAACTTTGAAATCGGGGCATTTTGACTGCATCGTCCTCGATTTGGGACTGCCAGATATGACTGGTTTTGAACTGATTGAGCAGATCAAGCAAGATGCTACTTTGAAAAGTCTGCCGATTATTATTTATACCGGCAAAGAGTTGACTAGAACAGAAGAAACTCAACTCAAGCGCATGGCGGAAACAATTATTGTTAAAGATGTGAGATCGCCGGAACGTTTGTTAGATGAAACAGCTTTGTTTTTGCACAGAGTCCAAGCAAATTTGCCGGAACCAAAGCGCCAAATGCTAGAGCAATTGTATCAAACAGATTCGACGCTGGCGGGCAAAACAGTCTTGATTGTTGACGACGATATGCGGAATATTTTCGCCCTCACAAGTATGCTGGAGCGCCATAAAATGGAAGTTGTGTATGCTGAGAATGGCAGAGAGGGCATTGCTAAATTGCAAAATACGCCTGAGATAAATATTGTGTTGATGGACGTGATGATGCCAGAGATGGACGGTTACGAAACCATGCAAGCAATTCGTAATATGCCTCAATTTGCTTCCTTGCCAATGATTGCTCTTACTGCGAAAGCTATGAAGGGCGATCGGGAAAAATGTATCGAAGCTGGTGCGTCTGACTACATTACCAAACCTGTTGATACGGAACAGTTGCTCTCGCTGCTGCGTGTCTGGCTTTATCGATAGTCATTAGTCATTAGTCATTAGTCATTAGTCATTAGTCATTAGTCAGCAGTTAACAGTCATTAGTCAGCAGTTAACAGTCATTAGTCAGCAGTTAACAGTCATTAGTCAGCAGTTAACAGTTAACAGTCATTAGTCAGCAGTTAACAGTCATTAGTCAGCAGTTAACAGTCATTAGTCAGCAGTTAACAGTCAGCAGTTAACAGTCAACAGTTAACAGTCAGCAGTTAACAGTCAGCAGTTAACAGTTAACAGTCAACAATTAACAGTCAACAGTCAACAATGCCCCATAACCAATTAGTCATTAAAAATGCCCGAAAGCCATGAACTGGAAACAATCGAAATTCAACTCCTACTAGAGGGAATGTTTCGCTATTACGGATTTGATTTTCGCAATTATGCTCTTGCCTCTCTCAAGCGCCGTATTTGGAACACTATTCGCTCGGAACGGCTCACCACTGTCTCTGCACTTCAGGAAAAGGTACTTCACAATCCTGCTTACCTAGACCGTTTACTGCTGGACATTTCTGTCAATGTAACGGCGATGTTTCGTGACCCCAGCTTTTACGTGAGTTTCAGAAATAAAGTGGTGCCGCTGCTGCGTACTTATCCTTTTATTCGGATTTGGCACGCTGGATGTTCAACGGGAGAAGAAGTCTATTCTATGGCAATCTTGCTGCAAGAAGAAGGACTGTACGACCGTTGTCGGATTTACGCTACGGACATGAATGAATTAGTTTTGAAAAAAGCCAAAACAGGGATATTCCCGCTGAAACAAATGCAAGAATATACGCAACTATACCACCAAGCAGGGGGCAAGAAAGCGTTTTCTGAGTATTACACTGCTGCCTATGAAAATGCGATTTTTCGCTCTTCACTTAAAGATAATATTGTCTTTGCTCACCACAACCTAGCAACGGATAATTCTTTTAATGAATTTAATGTTATTTTATGCCGTAATGTGCTGATTTATTTCAATTCACACCTCCAAGAGCGGGTACACAAGCTTTTTTATGAGAGCCTGGTAATGTTTGGAGTTTTAGGCCTGGGCCATCAGGAGTCTCTGATTTTTACACCTTATGAAAAATACTATGAAGCACTTGAAAGTAGTGATAAACTCTACCGCAGAATTAAATAAAAAAAATTTTGAAATAGTGGTTGTGGGCACGTCTTTGGGAGGGCTAGAGGCTCTGACTGTTCTGCTGGCAGATTTGCCCAAAAGCTTTCCTTTGCCTATAGTTATTGTCCAACACCGCCATAAGAGTTCTCAGAATAGGCTTACTGATTTTTTACAACAGCAAAGCTCTCTCCAAATCACAGAGGCCCAAGACAAAGAGCCGATCGCACCTGGACGGGTTTACTTGGCTCCTGCTGACTATCACTTGCTAATAGAATCGCCCTCTGAGGAGGAGTTTAGCCTTTATGAAAAAGACTTTACAGAATGGGGGGGCGTGGCAGTGGAGTCAATCCATAATTCAAAATCCCCAATCCCCTATCGCGGAACTCCTACATTTGCACTATCAACTGAGGCTCCTGTCTGTTACGCGCGGCCCTCAATCGATGTGCTGTTTGAGTCTGCTGCAGATGCCTTTGGGGAGAAAGTTATCGGCATAATTTTAACGGGAGCTAATTCGGATGGCAGTAAAGGGCTGGCAAAAATTAAAGCTGAGGGAGGATTGACATTTGTGGAGGAACCGGCTTCTGCTCTATGCGCGACCATGCCAGCCTCCGCGATCGCAAATGTTGAAGTAGACTGGATTTTACCCCTCTCTAAAATTGCTCCCTGTTTAGTCAATTTGCTAAGAATTAAAGATTAAAAAATTTATGAATCTGCAGTCCCCCCATCGAGTAAATGTCCTTTTAGTTGACGATCGCCCAGAAAATTTGGTAGCTCTAGAAGCTATCCTCAACAGCCCCTCTTATCATCTAGTACAAGCTAATTCGGGCGCGGAGGCTCTGAGATGTCTGCTTAATGAAGATTTTGCGGTAATTTTGCTTGATGTGCAGATGCCGGGAATGGATGGATTTGAGACAGCAACATTGATTCGCTCTAGAGATCGATCGCGATCGACTCCGATTATTTTTATCACAGCATTCAGCAGTAATGACACCCACGTGTTTAAAGGTTATTCTTTGGGTGCGGTGGATTACCTGTTCAAACCCTTGGAACCGGAAATATTGACCTCGAAGGTGGGGGTATTTGTGGAATTGTTCCAAAAAACAGTCGAGGTGAAACAGCAAGCAACACAGTTAGCTGCTGTTAATAGTGAACTAAGTAAAAGTGAAGAGCGGTTTCGCACTTTGTGTGCTTGTTCGCCACTAGGAATTTACGTAGCTGACGTTGAAGGCCGCTGTACTTACATCAATCCCCGTTGTCAAGCAATTTGCGGGTTAACATTAGAGGAAAGTTTAGCAGAGATTTGGCAGCGGGAAGTTCATCCAGAAGATCGCGAGCGCGTAGTAGCAGATTGGTTAGCTTGGATTAAAGAAGGCAACGAATATTCTAACGAGTTTCGATTAGCTGGTAGCGAAACTGTGCGTTGGATTAATGTGCAGTCGTCGCCAATGTTTTCTGATTTGGGAAAACTGATCGGTCATGTGGGTACGGTTAGAGATGTCACAGACCGTAAGCAAGCAGAGGAAGAACGCGGCAGACTAATCCGCGAACAAGTGGCGCGGCAAGAAGCGGAGAGAGCTAACCAGATGAAGGATGAATTTCTAGCTATTCTCTCTCACGAACTCCGTACTCCTTTAAATGCAATTCTCGGCTGGTCTAGGCTGCTTCGTACCAAAACATTTGACCAGGACACTATAGAGAAAGCCCTAGAAACAATTGAGCGCAATGCTAAATCTCAATCTCAACTCATCGAAGATATTTTAGATGTTTCGCGGATTCTGCGGGGAAAACTAAATTTAAATAAGCATCCGATTCGGTTGGAATCTGCGATTAAGCTGGCAATAGATTCTTTGCAGCCGCTGACTGAGGAAAAATCAATAGTTATAGAATTAACGTGCAGTCCAAATGTAGGTGAAGTTATCGGCGATTTCGATCGCTTGCAGCAAATTGTGTGGAATTTGCTGTCAAATGCGATTAAGTTTAGTCCGCAAGAGGGTAAAGTACAGGTGCGGTTAGAGTCTGTTGGAGATGAGGCTCAAATTGAGATAATTGATAGCGGCATTGGTATCGCTCCTGATTTTTTGCCTTATGTTTTCGATCGCTTCCGCCAAGCTGATAGCAGCACAACTAGGTCTTACGGGGGTTTGGGACTGGGATTGGCGATCGTCCGTCACTTGGTGGAACAGCACGGCGGTAAGGTGCAAGCAGAGAATAATCCGGGCGTGGGTGCGAAATTTACGGTGGTTCTACCTCTTGCACAGAGGAACGCCCTCGCTGCTGACGATGATTGGTCGCACCTCAATGACCAGGCCCAGACCCTCCCCACTCTGGCTAATTTGCAATTGCTGGTGGTGGATGATGACGATGACACGCGGGAGTTTTTGATTGCTTTACTCGAGGACGAAGGAGCTATAGTGCGATCGGCCGCATCGGTGGCCGGGGCTCTAGCTGCACTAGAGAGTTATTTGCCGGATCTGCTGCTGAGCGACATTGGAATGCCGGAAGCAGACGGCTATGAGTTGATCGGGCGGGTGAGAGAAATGGAAAGGCTCAGGGGTGGAAAGATGCCTGCGATCGCTCTGACGGCCTACGCGAGAGAGGAAGAGCGCCAGCAAGCGCTGGAAGCGGGTTTCCAGATGCACTTATCTAAACCAGTTGACATAAATAAGTTAATTGCCGCAATTGCTAACCTCACAGGAATGCTCGGAAATCCTGAACCGACGGGCTCGGCGGTTGAAACCGCTTTGTTGACCCCCCAATCCCGTGCCGATTACTGAGAAAAATATTAAGCTAGCTAAAAGGACAAGCGATCGACAGTTCGGAACAAGACACCCGTTTTTCCACAAAAAACTGGATATTTGCCGTTTTTTTGCTTCAACCTGCCGTCAAAGTACAAAATTACCCGCCAATCAATACGTCAGGAACCTCAGCCTAAAGGCATGAGGCTTGAAAGAGAAATCTAACAAGCCATTCTGACCAGCCTAAGTCTTAATTGACTACGTTTTTTGAGTCACGACACCCTGGGATGCGAAGCTAGTCCCTTGCTCTGTCGCTAGTGGTTAAACAGTTCTAAGGTCACTGGAACAGTGCTGCTAGCCTAACAAGCTCACTAAACATTGGCGAAGCTAACTTTACCCCAGAAATGGGAGATTGAGGACAACCATATCCTCACGGGGGGGGCAACCATACCCCCCCTACCCCGCAAGGGGATTCAATTCAATGTAAAGCCGTCCTGCAAGGACGGGGTTTCAGACCCAAGGACTTTTGATGAATATTTTTAGCAGTCTGCTTTCTAGCCCAACTCAAGCACCCCAAGTCAAAAAACAGCGTCGAGGCATTGAAATTAAGTCGGAACGCGAAATCGAAATTATGCGACAGGCAGGGAAAATCGTTGCAACGGTACTCAAAGAAATTTCCCTAATGGTGAAACCGGGAATGACTACTGCGGATTTGGATGCTTATGCCGAAAAACGCATCCGCGAAATGGGTGCAACTCCCAGTTTTAAAGGCTATCACGGTTTCACGGGATCGATTTGCTCTAGCATTAATAACGAAGTTGTTCACGGCATCCCCAGCGCCAAAAAAGTAATTCGGGCCGGAGATGTTCTTAAGGTAGATACGGGGGCATATTATCAAGGTTTTCACGGCGATTCTTGCATTACGATCGCAGTTGTGGAAGTGACTCCCGAATCGGCAAAATTAATCCGAGTCGCAGAAGAAGCTCTCTATAAAGGCATCGAACAAGTGAAGGCTGGAGCCTATTTGCTCGATCTCGCTGGTGCGATCGAAGATCATGTCAAAAGCAACGGTTTTAACATCGTTGAGGAGTTTACCGGCCACGGTGTCGGGCGAAATTTGCACGAGGAACCGTCGGTTTTCAATTTCCGCACGCGGGAAATGCCGAATGTGAAATTGCGAGCGGGCATGACATTGGCGATCGAACCGATTGTGAATGCGGGTTCTAAGTACACTCGGACGCTTTCTGACAAGTGGACTGCTGTAACCGTTGACAATGCTATGTCGGCTCAGTTTGAGCATACTGTGTTGGTAACGGAAACTGGTTATGAAATTTTGACCGATCGTTCAAAAGTTTAACTAGAAAGGTTCAAGAATAATTTTGAGTTTTGAGTTTTGAGTTTTGAATTAAAGATTTAACAACTTTTTAATCGTTAGATCAAAACACAACTCAAAACTCTAGAGTTGAAAAACAATTTTTTAAGTTCCTTCGAGGGATAGAGTGACAATAAGACTTAAATTCGGCTAAATTAAAAAATAGTGGTAAAGCGTAAGGGTAACAACTATGTCAGCACGATTATTATTGGTAGATGATGAACCGGGCTTGCGGGAAGCAGTACAAGCTTATTTGGAAGATAGCGATTTTGCGGTTGAGGTTGCCAGTAATGCTCGGGATGGGTGGGAACTCTTGCAGCAGTACAACCCCGATTTGGTGATTTCAGACATTATGATGCCGCAGGTGGACGGTTATCAGTTTCTCAAGCAAGTGCGGGAAGATCCTCGCTATAAAGCTTTGCCGGTGGTGTTTTTGACGGCTAAGGGGATGACGAGCGATCGGATTCAAGGCTATCAAGCAGGCTGCGATGCTTATCTTTCTAAGCCCTTTGATCCCGACGAGTTAGTAGCAATAGTAACGAATTTGCTGGCCCGCCGCGCGGCTGCTAAGGAGACGAGCGAAAATGCTGAAAGTCCAGATATTGCTGCTTTGACAAGCCAAATGGCGAGAATTGAGTCTTTGCTGAGCGGGCGGAGTTCGATCGCCCAAAGTCCTTCGCCGATTAAAATTGATTTGACTCCGCGAGAACAAAGTGTTTTGGATTTGGTTGCTCAAGGTTTGATGAATAAGGAAATTGCCCGCCGCTTGGAAACTAGCGTGCGTAATGTGGAAAAGTACGTCAGCCGTTTGTTTAGCAAGACGGGTACTAACAGCCGTACTGAGTTGGTTCGCTTCGCCCTCGAACACGGCTTGACGAAATAGGAGTCCTCTAGACTTGGCTGGAGGCTCTGCCTCGCCAAGCTGCGTTATATCATTTCCGGTTACACCGGAATGATGTTGACGGTTGACGGTTGACTGTTCACTGTTCACGGCGTCAACAGTCAACCGTCAACAGTGAACTCGAATTTACTATTCCGATGCTAACGGATTTGATATTACCAGGCTCTTCCTGGTAACGAGAATTATGCAACAACTTAGAAATGTTAAGATATAAGTATTGACAGATATTCGGTGGCTGTGGTATGTCACATCAGCTTGCTGGTGGCAGCGCGGGAGTGCCAAAACTGGTGTGCCAAAACTGGTGTGCCAAAACTGGTGTGCCAAAACTGCTGTGCCAAAACTGCTGTGCGATCGAACTTCTCACCCACTTTGCTTTGAGTCTGAGATAAACACTCGCAAAGGCTGGGGAATTACTTAACGGGAAAACCTGACTGTTTAAGAGTTTTCACGTAGTAAATACAAAGGCAAACAGTTGACCGGATATGCTCCGTTAAGCAAACTTGCCACAAACAGTCACAGATAAGGTTATATCCTGTGGAAAAATAAACCACTATTAATTAATGACTCTGCTCAAAAACGGATACTTGCGAACTACAAAAGTGTTAAGCAAGCCACAATTTTAGACCCTAGTTAAAGCTCTCAGATTCATCTGTGGAGTAAATCTAAAATCTAAAATCTAAAATCGACTCACAGCGCTCTAAAGTAGCGACGGATGTTGAATGTATAGCAGCACCAAAGTTTAGTTTATATCAGGAGGATGCCATGAGGAAAATCTCGGCGCGACAAACAATAAGTGCCATAGTAGCACTGCCGATCGTATTAATAGCCAATACAACTCAAGCTTTTGCCACTGATACCGCTCAGAAAATAGATCCAATTAAGAAAGTTTCAGATTTTGGCGATGAGCTAGATTTTGATATTGGGCCACCAACAACCATCAGTATTGAAGAAAGCGAAAATTGGGATGAACCTGAGTTTACAGCTACTTTAGATATCGAGATTAGTAAATTTATGACAAACAATCTTCAAGCTGTAATTGATGAGCCGCCGCCCGTAGTTTATCTCAGTGCGGCGAGGGGCCAGTCAACCCGGGAATGCCGGATTTCCGGGATATGCGAATAACTGAATCGGATTTGGGCGATTTGGGCGATGGCTGGGAGCCCCGCAAACAAAGACTCTTTTGCTGGGTAGAATTGGAGAAATTATCAAGATTTCAGTAAAATTCGGTTGATTTTGCTGGGAAGATGCGAATAACAGAGTATGTATTTTTTTGGGTATGCTTTAATGGCGATCGGCTAAAATAATAAGTATGCAGGCTGAAATAAACTTAACTAATTGATAGTTCCCAGTGATGGGAAATCGCCCAAAAAGGCAAAAATAAAATTAATCATGTGATTCTTCGCTGTGATTTTAAAACGTAACAACGGGTAAAAGTAAACTTAGTTAGAGCAACCGCCACAACGGTTAGGAAGTTCTTAATTGCACTTTCCCCCTGCGGTCGATTCCTTCCATCCGTTACATCCGTTATATCCGTTACATCCGTTACATCCGTTAAATAATCCGTTGCCGAACTGCCATCCGTTACATCCGTTAAATAATCCGTTGCCGAACTTCCTTTTTTCGGCAGTTGACAGCACCTATCCTGAGAAACTTTTTCAAATATTAATTATGATTAATTCGCACTGCCAGCAAGACACCGCAGCCCAGCAAAACAAAAGTTCGCTGCAAACTCTCACCCGGACTCTGAGAATGTCTCAGGGGCAATTTTCGCTGATTTTGGTACGGTGCAATTACAGTGCGATGAGAGAGCAAACGGCACGGCAATTGCGGGAAGAGTCTGGGATCGAGATTCGAGAAATTGTCCTCCCGCCATCGGTTAAAACTCTTTACACGACTATAGAAACCAAAGTTTCCTGCAGCCACCCGTCAGCTTTAATGGTGTTTGGATTGGAATCGGTAAGTGCGATCGATCGACTGTTGACTTCTACCAACTACGTGAGGGAAGAATTTCGGAATAATTTTCCCTTTCCGGTGGTGCTGTGGGTGACAGACAAAATTTTAAAAAAACTGATTCGGTTAGTAACAGATATCGAGACTTGGACAACCACTGTTGAATTTGTGATTGGCCCCGACGACTTGGTGGATTTCCTGGGCAAAAGTGCCGATCGCATTTTTTCCAACATTTTAGAAAGTGGCAATTGGCGTTTAACTAATTCTGCCATTCTCGGAGCCAATTCTTTGAGTGAACTAGAGTCGGCTAGCCAAGACTTGCAAACTTGCAATATCAGATTAGAACCAGCTATTGAAGCGAGTTTGCAATTTATTCGCGGGCGGCACGAATATGCTTGTCACCGCATCCCTGCGGCTATTGAATTGTATCAAAAAAGCCTCAGCTTTTGGAAGCATCAAGTATCATTTATTGGACAAAAAACAGAATTTAGCAATTTGTTATTTACTGTTCACCCAGCACCGGTGTTAGAGGGAATTCTGCTATTCCACATCGGTCTTTGCTACCGCTTCCAAGCAGAACAACACCGCAACGGCAACCGCCCTTACTGGACGGAAGCTAAGAATTATTTTCAGGAATGTATTGATGTTTTAGAACGCGCGGGGCGGCCGGATGCCGTTGGTATATTCATCAATCAACTTGGCGAAGTATTGCAGCATTTAGACGATTGGGATGCACTCTGGAATTTAGCTATCAAAGCTCGGAGGTTACATGAAAATATGAAAAATTCAGCAGTTAATTTGGCTCAAGATTACGGCTTTTTGGCTAGAGTAGCCTTAGAGCAAAAGAACTGGCAAGGGGCGAAAGAATGGGCTTTAATCGCTCTAGACGTTCTCAAATCAAATTTAGAAGCGACGGGACAGGGAACCCCTGTAAAGTCGCAGCATCTAGGCTTGTATCTGTTAATTTTAGCAGAGGCCCAGAGTCATTTGGGTGAGGTGCAGGAGGCGATCGCGCATTTAGAGCTTGCTCGCTCGGAAACCGAACCTTGCTACAACCCGCAACTGTATTTGCGGGTTTTAGAAATGCTGCGATCGCTCTATTTTCAGCGGGGAGAATATCTCGAAGCATTTCAAATTAAGCAAGATTATCGATCGGTGGAACACACGTATCGGTTCCGAGCTTTTATTGGGGCCGGAAAGTTGCAGCCGCACAGAGAAGCGGTTAATTCCGTCGCCGAAACTCTTGCCGGCGCTGCTACTATTGCTGACGAAATTACAGCTTCCGGCAGAGAGCAAGACCTCAACCGCTTGATATATAGGATGAACAATACCCCCGACAAACTGACAGTAATTTACGGTCAGTCTGGAGTTGGCAAAAGTTCAATAGTCACGGGAGGATTAGTACCAGCTCTCAAACAAAAAAAAATAGAAATGCGGACTGTTTTGCCCGTAGTGCTGCAAGTTTATAACAACTGGCCGCGGGAATTGACCCGACAGTTATCTGCTGAGAAAGCTGAAATATTCGATCCGGAAATTGCCGAAACAGTACCAGAAACTGCTCCGGTAGATTTGACCGTAGAAGCAGGCGCAGGTGAGGAAAATTTTATTTCAGGATTGCACTGTGGCTCGGCTGCGAAAAATGAGGAGCAAAGGGAGCAGTCACAGCCAGTAGAATTAATCATACAACAACAGGCGATCGAATACGAAAACATTATCAAGGAGCTGCAAAGAAACTCAGAGCATTTAGTGACTGTTCTGATATTTGACCAATTTGAAGAATTTTTTTTCGTGTGGAAAGAGCCAGCGGAAAGACAAATATTTTTTGATTTTTTGCGGCAATGCTTGAAAATCAAATACTTAAAAGTCGTCCTGTGTTTGCGGGAAGATTACCTGCACTATTTGCTGGAATTTTCCCGACCCAAAAACCCGACAGGATTCGTTAACAATGATATTTTGGACGACATTCTCAGCAAAAACATTCTGTTTTATTTGGGAAATTTTTCGCTGGTCGATGCGCGATCGGTAATTCGCACTTTAACTGAGCGAGCGCAGTTTTACTTAGAACCGGAGCTGATCGAAGAATTAGTCAAAAATTTAGCTGGAGAATTGGGAGAAGTTCGCCCGATCGAACTACAACTTGTCGGCGCTCAACTGCAACAAGAGAACATTAGAACTTTAAGTCAATATCAGGAACTAGGCAACAATCCCAAACAAAAATTAGTAGAAAGGTTTCTCGAAGAAGTCATCAAAGATTGCGGTCCGGAAAATGAAGTAGCTGCACGCAGAGTATTGTATTTGCTCACAGATGAAGAGGAGATTCGTCCCCTAAAAACCCGCGCAGAATTAGCCTCAAATTTAGCTACATTTGCTGAAGCTGACAAATTAGATTTAGTATTAGAACTGTTAGTAAACTCTGGTTTAGTTTTTCGGTGGACGGAACTGCCTGCTGAGCTTTATCAGCTCGTTCACGATTATTTAGTTAGCTTCATTCGCCAGCAGCAAGAATTAGATAAAAAGGCAGAATTTGAGGAACTGCGAAAGCAAAATCAAATTAACCGAGATGAAATTGAACAAATCCGCAAAGACAGAGAGCAAGATGCTTTGCTGTCGGAAGCTAGAGACAAACAGTATCAAGCGGAAGCTCAACTTTACCACACTCGGAGATGGCAATTGCGGGCCGCGGTTGTAGGAGTGCTTGTACTCGCAGGTGTTTCGGGGATGGCATTCGAGCAAGCAAAATTAGCAGAAAGCGCACGGCAAGAAGCAGAAAAAAGTCGCACTGATGCCCTGAATTCGGCGTCGGAAGCTTTGGTTATTTCTAATGAAAAAAACCAATTAGGAGTGTTGGGAAATAGTATCAAAATTGGTCGTGATTCTCTGAAAAGTACAGCGCTGCCTGTGGAGACTAAAACTCAAATTGCAGAAAGACTCAGGCAAGCAGTTTCGGGGGTGCAAGAACGCAACCGTTTCGAGCAGCACAGCAAGTTTGTTTTGGATGTGAGTGTCAGTCCCGACGGCAATTCAGTTGCTTCGGCAAGTGCTGACAAAACTGTTAAATTGTGGAGCAAAGAAGGTAAGTTATTAAAAACTTTTAATCACCCAGATAGCGTGACGAGTGTTAGTTTTAGTCCTGATGGGAAAACGATCGCTACTGGTTGTGCCGATCGCACAATTAGAATTTGGCAAGTAGATAGCGACAAAAGTGCGATTGGCATTTTATCCGGCCACCGCGATATCGTCACCAGCGTCAGTTTCAGTCCCGACGGCAAAACCCTAGCTTCCGCTAGTCACGACAACACCGTCAAAATCTGGAACCTTGCGAACAAACAACTGCTGCAAACCTTAACCGGACACAAAGACTGGGTACTCGGCGTCAGTTTCAGTCCCGACGGCCAAACAATTGCCTCCGCAAGTGTTGACAAAACTGTCAAACTTTGGAACCGAGAAAGTAAAACGCAGAAATTTAGAATTAATCCCAAAACATTAACCAAACATTCTGACATTGTTTACAGCATTAAGTTCAGTCCAAACAGTCGAGAACTCGTCTCGGCAAGTGCCGACACCACAGCCAAAATTTGGAACCGAAACGGTGAGGAAATCAGAACTCTCAAAGGACACAACGATGAAGTTGTCAGCGCGAGTTTCAGTCGCGATGGCAAACAAATCGTCACCGGCAGTGCAGACGATACGGTGAAAGTTTGGAGTCGCAGCGGCACTTTGCTCAACACTTTTCGAGGACATCAAGACGACGTAAGATCCGTAACTTTCAGCGGTGACGGCACTATTGCTTCCGCAAGTAAGGACAAAATAGTGAAAATTTGGAAACCGGACAGCACTCCGCTGAATAAGATTTTATTGGGACACGGAGACTGGGTTTACAAAGTCAGTTTTAGCGCTGACAGCAAAACAATTGCCTCTGCTAGTGGCGACAAAACAGTGAGACTTTGGCGGGCTGACGGCAGTTTACTCAGAATCTTAGAAGGTCACAAGGATTCTGTTACCTGGGTCAGCATTTCGCCTGATGATAAAACTGTTGCTTCGGGCAGCGATGACAAAACCGTGAAAGTCTGGAGTTTAAACGGCAAACTGTTAGATACTCTCAGCCACAGCGGCATTGTCAGAAGCGTAAGTTTTAGTCCCGACGGAAAGATAATTGCTGCCGCAAGTGCCGATCGCAAATTGTACCTCTGGCGCTGGAACGGTTCTAAAGCAACTTTGTTTGCAAAACTCGATCATAGCAATCCAGTAATTAGCGTTAGCTTCAGTCCCGACGGCAAAACTATTGCTACTGCTACCGCTGCTGAGGACAAGGCAAGCGGGAAGAAAAAGGCTTTTGAAATTACCGGAGAAAAGAGAGTTTACCTGTGGCAATTTAACGGTTCGTCGGCGAAAATTCTGAAAACTCTCGACCACCCAGACAGCGTTAAAAATGTTAGTTTCAGTCCAGACGGTAAGACTATTGCTGCTGCTTGCGCTGACAAAAAAGTTTACTTGTGGGGGTTTGATGGAAAGGTGGCAAATTTAACTGAAAAACTCGACCACAGCGATACTGTAGAAAGCGTGAGTTTTAGTCCAGACGGCAAATTAATTGCGGCGGCGAGTGGAGGAAATACTGTTAAGCTGTGGAATTTTGACGGCAAGAAGGCGTTGCTATCGAAGACTTTGGAGTCGAGCGATCGCGTGTTGAGCGTTACTTTTAGTTCGGACAGCAAAACTCTGGCTTTTGCTAGCAGCGATAAAACTGTAATTCTGTGGCCTGTGGAGAATTTGGAACTGAATAAAATCATTGCTCGGAGTTGCGAGTGGTTGGGAGATTATTTGCAGAATGACCCGAATGTTGCTGAGGGCGATCGACTGCTGTGTCTTGGGTTTGGGAAGCAAGCATTAAATAAGAAGAAGTAAACCCTATTTGTAGTGAGGACTTCAGTTTTCTCTCTGCCTGTGAATGAAGATTAAAGTCCTTACTGCGAACCTATTCTTGAATAGAGATTAAAACATCTATCTGTTGAGTAGTTTTTTCTGTTGTAAATTTGCGGTAAAATTCGAGTAATAAATTTAACTCCTCTGGCGGTTCCCCGCCGAGTCAATAGAAGTAAGTCGGTCTGCGGCAGAATTGTATTGTACAGTGCGCTCAAAAAAATCGCTTTGAAAAACAACAAAATTCTTGCCTTCAAAATTTTTATTTCATTCTGCCGAATGCCTTGTGATCCGGCTGCCTTTCTTCAACTAATCCGCAATTCAAACAAAAGGTAAACCACATGGATGTCAATTCTCAAAATATCCAACCAATCCCGCCATTCAACGAGACAAACGAGGAAACACCAGAGATAGGTGGCGGTTTGCCCGTAATAGAATATTGGGCAAAACATACATTGTCCCCGGAAGGCCCAAAACTTTGGAAAACTTTGCTGCACAAAAGTGCTTGTTTGTCCTGTTCTTGGGGTACTGGTGGGCAGAAAGGAGGTTTTACAAATGAAGAAGGCGAAAAACTTCAGCGGTGCATGAAAAGCGTCGAAGCAATCTCCGCTGAAATCAAGCCGGCTATCTCAACTCAATTTTTTGAACAGCAGAGTATTGCACAACTTCAGCAATTAACTTCAATGGAAGCCGATAGGTTGGGAAGGCTGAGTTTTCCGATGATTTTGCGGGCTGGTTCCTCTCATTACGATCGTATTTCTTGGGAAGAAGTTTATCAAATTGCCGAAGCTGCCTTTCGCAAAACCCCCGAACGAGTGGCATCTTACAGTTCTGGTCGCTCTTCCAACGAAGCCGCTTTTCTGCTGCAATTGATGATGCGGGCGATGGGTTCCAATAACTTAGCAGATTGTTCAGATCTCTGCCACGCTCCCTCGACAGTCGGGTTAAGCGAAATGTTTGCCACCCGCACCTCGTTAGTGAGTCTAGAAAACTTGAAGGAAGCAGATTGCGTCGTACTCGCGGGCAGCAATTCTTCCTACAACCATCCCCGTTTGATGAACGAATTGATTAAAATTCGCGACAAAGGCGGTAAAATAATTGTAATCAATCCGGTGATGGAAATCGGCTTGGTCAAGTTTGGTTCTCCCGCATTTCCCGTCAAGTCGCTCATCCCCGGTTCCGATATTTCCTCGCTATACTTGCAACCAATTCCGGGCAGCGATACAGCCCTATTTGTGGGAATTCAAAAGTCTATAATCGAACAAGGTTTGCTGGACGAAAGCTATTTGCAAGCTCATACAGAAGGTTGGGAATCAGTAGTACAGCACGCCCGCGAAACCGCTTGGGAAACTATTACTAAAACCTGCGGAGTTTCCCAAGCAGAAATTGAGGCAGCCGCCAAAATTATCGGCACATCCCAGCGGGTTGTATTCGGTTGGGCGATGGGAATTACCCAACACGGTAACGGTGTAGATAACGTTTTCAGCATTGCAAATACTGCCTTAATGACAGGAAATGTCGGCAAAGAAGGTGCAGGATTAATGCCCGTCAGAGGACACTCAAACGTCCAAGGATTCGGCTCTATGGGCGTCACTGTGAAGCTGAAAAAAGAAATTCAACAAGCTTTAGAAAAGTTATTAAATCGTCCCCTCAGTCCTGTTAAGGGTTACGAAACTCGATCGCTTATTGAAGCAGCAGATGCAGGCAAAGTCGATACGCTGATATGTCTGGGCGGCAACTTGTATGGGGCAAATCCAGATTTAACTCAGGCAAAACGCGCTTTAAGCAATGTTGAAACCGTTATATACCTCGCAACCAAACCGAATTTAGGGCATTTTCACGGATTGGCAAAGCACAATACAATTGTGATTCCGGTGCTGAATCGCTTTGAAAACCCCCACAAAACAACGGTGGAATCTGGGAATAACTTTGTGCGTTTAAATGATGAGGGCGAAACTCATCTCCAGAATTCGGATTTGATTCCTGAAGTTTATTTTTTGACAGAATTAGCCAGCAGAATTCACGGCGATTTCCCTGTGGATTGGCGCCGACTTCAAGACACAAAATACGTCCGGCAATTGATTGCTAAAACTATTCCTGGCTATGAAAAGATGGCGACAATTGATGAAACACAAGAGGAATTTACCATCAGCGGTCGCATTTTTACAGAACCTAAATTTCCTACCGAGTCGGGGAAAGCGAAGATGTTTGTGACGCCTTTACCTAAACTGAAATTACCGGAAGCGAAAGAGTTTGGAGTATCGGAATCAACACAGGGTATTGTAGTGGCATTGATGACGGGACGCAGCTATTCTCAGCATAATACTGTGGTTTACAAAATTGATGACAAATACCGGGGAATGCCGCACCGCAACTGCATTTTGATGAATCGTGCGGATGCAGAAAGCACTGGTTTGCATGAACATCAACGGGTTACGGTGCAGGGAAATGTGGGGAAAATGGAAAATGTCGAGGTGATTTACGGGGCGGTTCGTGAGGGTGCTGCTTTGATGTTTTATCCTGAAGTTAATGTGATTTTTCACCCGGAAATTGAAAAGCGATCTGGTACGCCTGCTTACAAGCGCGTACCTGCTTTTGTGTATGCGGAAGTATAAAATATCTTACACCATTCTCAAGACCCGGCTTTGCGGCCTGTTCCACAAAGAGTGAGTTTTATTGTGGGGAGTAGGGGTTGGGCATCCTGCCCGCCCATAAAAGGGTTATTGAGAATCGCAAAAAAAACAGGTTTCTGGAACCCCATGCGTAAGCCTTAATTAACTCTTAATTTGCAAAGTTCTACCGCGCCAAGTCCATCCCCAACCAATTTCGGTTTTAATCGCAGAACCGATCGCAATCGCCGCCACTAACGCACATCCCAAACCTCCCAACCACAGTATTTTGTAGGGCATTCATAAATCTAGGCACCCAAGTGGCGCAAAGTGTAATGCTGCCAAATTACGATTAGTGATAAACAAATAGTTAACCAGGTAAGTGGTTGGTGGGTCGCGGTTGACCAATAATTTCTTGATGGTACCCGCCACGTGATTTATCCGTGGAATCAATCCAAAATCTCAAATCGAAAATCCTCAAGCCCCCGCATTTATCCGTGGTGTCACCTCTAAAATCTAAAATCTAAAATCTAAAATCGATTGACCTGCTAATATTTTAAGCCAGGGGTCGTTGAGATGCTGTTGCAGGGTTTGCCCGATCGCTAACGTGTCCTCTGTCGAGCGATCGTCTACAATTAAAACCTCTAAGTTGTCCACAGACAGCGGTGTATTCTTCAAAATAGCGATCGCGCCATCCCGAATATTCTCTGCCTCGTTGTATGCTGGTACGATTACCGAAACTTTAGGAAACTACGCGGCCGGTTCCGGTGAGGGCCTGGGGAAAATTCTGTCGGTTCGAGGCGCATTTTTGACCGATCGGCGCAAGTTCTTAGTGTAAGCTCTACTTACAATCAGAGAAAAAATTAGCAGGGTTAACAATATCAAAGCGAACTGACCTCAAAACTTCAGTACACGATTTGTCTCCCTAAATATTAAAAAATATTAAAACAAAAAGCTAGTCGATCGCCCGAAAAGTTATTTTGACCAAAAGCATCCAGGATACAAGCCCCCGGATTCATCCGTGGGGTCGCTTTCTTCAATCTAAAATCTAAAATCTAAAATCTAAAATCGATTGACCGCCTCTTTTGCTATAATTTGTGAGCATCTTTCGGCTCGCCCGCAGCGAGGGGCAAGACCCCTCACCCAGACAGCGACCGAAAAGCCGAGGATAGATATCAGTTGTCAGAGGAGATTGCAATGGGCGAATTTATTACAGTCGATGTGTTTGCGAACACGATAGCGGTACTCGGCGCTTTGGGTTTTTTCTTTTTGGGATATCAAGCTTTGCAGATGTTGAAAAAATAAAGTATGTCAGAACACAGATGTTGCACCATTGTCAAGAACGGGCAAGATGCCCGTTCCACAAAGAATGAGTTTTCTTGTGGAACAGGCATCTTGCCTGTTCCTAAACAAGTAATTGAGAATGGTGCAATATCTCAGTCAGAAGTCAGAAGTCAGAAGTCAGAAGGAAAGAAGGAAGAGGGAAGAAGTCCGATGGAAGTCGGAAGAAGGAAAGAAAGAAGAAGTAAAGAAAGAAGAAGGAAAGAAACAACTATTACGAATACCCAATTCCCTGTTTTGCCAATGCCCAATGTCCTGTTTTGCCAATGCCCAGGAACACCTAATTTACCTGAAAAAGGCTATACAACTGACTCAACAGTGCAACTGTTTCTTGCGAAAATCAACCAAAAAAAGGCTGCGTTATTATCATGGTGAGCCAACTTTTAGATGGACGCTATCAAATCATTGAAGTCATAGAAACAGGAGAATTTGGGCAAACCTATCTTGCCAAAGATATTCGCCGTCCTGGAGAACCGCAGTGCTTTGTCAAGCACCTGCGTCCCGGTACTACCGAACCAAAATTAATTAATACTACGCGCCGTCTTTTTCAAAAAGAAGCAGAGGTTCTAGAAAAGCTCGGTCAGCATGACCAAATTCCTCAGCTATTCGCTTATTTTGAAGAAAATGAAGAATTTTTCTTAGTTGAATCCTTTGTTGCTGGTCACTCGCTATCAACCGAGATTGTACCGGGCAAGCCTCTAACTGAAGAAAAAATGATTCCTTTGCTGAAGGAACTGTTAGAAATTTTAGTATTTGTACACGGACAGGGCGTAATTCACCGAGATATTAAACCGGCTAATTTAATTCGCCGCTATTCCGACAACAAGTTAGTTTTGATTGACTTTGGCTCGGTGAAAGAAATTCACATCGCTCAAAGACAAGCGCCGGTAACGGTGCGGATTGGCACTCTGGAATATATGCCGATCGAACAATTTCAATACAACCCGCAACTCAACAGCGATATCTACGCTTTGGGAATGATTGGCATCCAAGCCATGACGGGTTTGCCGGCTTACGATTTGCCGAAACTGCGGGATTTGAAAAATTCTAATAAAGGTGAAATTGTTTGGCGGCATTTAGCCACGTGTTCCCAAGCGCTGGCCGATGTTTTAGACAATATGGTGCGCTACGATTTTCGGGAGAGGTACCAGTCGGCGGCGGAAGCTTTAGCCGATTTGAGGAAAATTGGCGATCGCTCGCGGGCGCGGATTCCCAAGCTGACAATATATCGCGAAGAAGTCGATCGGCGCAGCAGCAGCCGGGGTGATATTACCGTCGTCGGTCGTAGAATATTAGATGAACTGCGCGTCAGTTTGGAATTGCTGCCAGAAGAAGCAGAGGCGATCGAAGATGAGGTATTGAACCCTTACCGGAAATATAGGGAAAAAGGCGAACGCTACGAACAATCACTGCAAGAAGCAATGCAGCAAGAATATCCCTTTTCTCTGGAAACTCGCGACGAATTAAAACGCTTGCAGCAAGTTTTAGGGCTTACCGACGAAGATGCCGCGAAAATCGAAGAATTAGTCATTCCTAAATCTTTATTTGCTAAATTGTACAAGGCGATATCCACAGTTTTAGAGGGACACCGCAACCCCAATCCGCCACCAGCGAGTAGCGCCCCTCACCTCGAAGTGCAGGCAAGTCCGGCGGTATCCCCGCAGCTAAATCTGAACGGAAAAACCGATTTCTCGTTAGCGCAGCCCGCCCCTACGGGGGCTACGCCAACGGAGAGGATCGCCAGCCCAGCAGCACTTGTCCCCAAAGAAACTCGCAAATTCAATCCTTATCTTGCCGGGGCAACAATGGCGGCTATATTAGCTGCGATCGGCGGAATTTACGGATATCTCAAATGGCAAGAATGGCAGCAGCTAGTCCAAAAAGAATCCCAACAGCTCAATCAAATTGCAGGTCTCTATAAAGCCAGCAATTATGAAGACTGCATCAGCCAAATACCAACAATTGCCAACACTTCCAGCACCTATTCGTCCGCTCAGGAGTTACAAGAACAGTGCCAAGCAGGTTTGCGGTGGAAGAACGCCAAAGTCAAAAATTTCGCTCAGCATTCAGATGCCGTTGGGTCTGTTGCTTTCAGTCCAGACGGCTTAATGTTAGCCAGCGGTTCTAAAGACAAAACCATCCAAATTTGGGATTTAGCTACAGGCAAGTCGATCCGCACTTTTCCAGGAGATTCCTCCACTATTTGGTCGGTTGCTTTTGACTCAAACGGTACGAAACTGGCGACTGGAACCGGTTTTTGGCGAGTCATGCTGTGGGATTTGAAAACAGGGCAAGTGATTCGCAGTCTCGACCACACTGCTTCTGTTTGGTCTGTCGCTCTTAGCCCCGACGGACAGCTTGTCGCTAGCGGTAGCGGAGACAAAACCACAAAGATTTCGGATGCAACAACTGGCCGTTTGATTCAGAGTTTTCCAGACCATACAGATTTTGTTTATTCTGTTGCTTTCACTCCAGATGGAAAAAGTTTGGTTAGCGCTTCTAAGGATAAAAAAATTACAGTTGTGGATGTCGCAACAGGGGCGTTGCTCAAAACTATTGAGGGACACGGCGACGCGGTGAGGTCGGTTGCTGTTAGCCCGGACGGCAAGACAATTGTGAGCGGTTCCTACGATGAAAGTATTAAAATCTGGAATATCGAAACAGGAGATTTAATTCGCTCTATCAATGGACATTCGGACGATATTGTCTCGGTTGCTATCAGCCCGGACGGGAAGTTTATTGCCAGCGGGAGCAAAGATAAAACTATTAAAGTTTGGGATTTTGCTACCGGAGAATTGCTGAATACTTTGACTGGACATTCCGATGAGGTTTATGTGGTAACTTTTAGTCCTGATGGCAGAACCATTGCTAGCGGTTCTAAAGACAATACTATTAAGTTGTGGTTGAGGTAATCAGAAGGAAGAAGGAAGAAGGAAAAATAGTCCTTGACGCACAGACTATACTTGTAGGGTGGGCAGTGCACACCTTACTACTACAGATAGTGTAACAATTGAAAAGTTGTGTCTACGACTGAAGAAGTCAGTCAACAGTCAACAGTCAACAGTCAACAGTATCCATTAGTCATTGGTCATTTAATTGGTATAATTCAGCTCGTTTTTTAAGCTTGGGGGAAAGTGCCAATAAGGCGTTTCTAATTCGTCCTCGGTTGGATAATTTTCAGTTGAGTTCTCTCGAATTTGAAAAAAGTGGTAGAGGTTAGCGACAGTTAAATCGGATATTTCTTGCCAATTCGAGGCAGCTAAACCTTGATAACCAGTAGCGATCGCCTGCTGGCTGACATAAAATTCGTATCTCCGGCGGATTTCCGGCGACACAGCGAAGGTTAGCTGGTCGCGCAAGGATAGAAAGTGAGACTTTTGCTTTAAACTTTCATAAAGTGAAGGTTCCGCAGCTAATACCTCGAATGTAGTGTACACCCTGCTTTTTAAACTCTCGCCGGTGAGTTTATCTAAACTAGCTAACTGGTGCTGCTCTTTTGGAGACAAACTTTGCATCCAATCAACCTCATTTTGCCAAAATTCTATTACACTTAAATCATGACCGAGAATCCTAGTAACTTCGGGAAATAAAAAATCTAGTTCTGGTGCCGATTGACATCCTTTAACAACAGTTAGAATATCTTGACGAATTTTTGATTGGAGTTCCAGCAGGCGATCGCTCACCATATCGTAGGCTCGCTGCAAGTGAAACGTGACCCCGATCGCCTGCTCGATCGCCCAAACACATTCCATTTGCCTGAGCTGTCCGGCAGAACACAGCCCCTCCAACAAACTAGAATTATCATAAATTTTTAAAGCCTCAAATAACATATCCCGCCCGCTATTAATTTCGGAATTCCGAAGTTTAAGATCGGGCACTGTCAGGGCTGACTGACAGCGTTTGATAGCTTTAGAAAAAATCTCATAACCGTTAACCAGTTTCTGGCGGTGCATTTCAAAACTAGAGTCGTGAGCCACCTTAAAAATCTGCTGGATCACCTCTACTCCCCTATCTTTGAGGATGTGTCTGAGATCGATAAATCCGTCTTTAATTTTTAGCTTCTGGTGCTTGGCCTCTTCTCGGATTTTTAATACTTGGTTGAGGTTTACTGCTGACAAAACTGTGCTCGATACAGCGCCCATACCAATGACAGCAGCAGTCGCTTGCATCACTGCCAAATTAATTTTCAGACAGTTAAGCATTCTGTATATTTTTTGAAACCCCTGATGAGTTTGAGCCACCTGCAACGGCGCCAGTGTCACGTACACGGGAGCTACCAGCGGCTGTATGGGGCCACCTCCGGCTAACTGTGCGAGCAATCCTATAACTCCGCGCGAGGATAGAGTTTCACTTCTTGATTGATAAAAAATTTTTGCGATCTCCACAAACTCCCCTGTCACCGGATTTCTAGCTGCCGGAAGCAATTTTCCTGTTTTGGCAGCAGGCTGTACTAGGTTGCCACTATTGAGTCGCGCCTGAGTTGCAGGGGTGAATATATAATCCATGTTGTGGCTCAGTTTCCATTCAAAAAAGCAGATGTTCTGTATTGTATGCTGTTTAGGGAAACGAGGGATGAAAGGAAATGAATGAGTATCTCAAGGCATTCCAGGCTATTACCCTGTTTAGCGATCGATTGTTGGCCGACGAATATCAATCCGTGGAGATTAAACAGTCAGCTACCCAACTCAGTTTAGATGTGGAACCTTGTATTGACGAAATTAAGCAATCTGCCATCAGACTCAAGGGGCTACTTCAGGTATGTTTCAAAGATGTATCTCACGCTGAGGATGTCTGGAATAGCAAGCCGAGAATTGCTGGAGCATCTCCTGTTGATGTCTGGGAGCAAATTGGCGAACTAAGCGGATGCGATGTGAGAATTCGCTGTTTAGGAAAACAGGGCAAATATGATGCTGTTATTAAAGTTCGCAAATCTTGGAGCGACAAGGCGACCAAGTTAAAAAATCAGTGGTTTTTGTGGGATAAAAACCCTCAAGTCTTTCAAAGAGATACTATTGGTTTTTTTGAAAAAGATAATTTGCACAAAGAGTTGCGGAATGAAGTGGATTCCCAGGCAGAGCGAGTGATTTTAATTATGGAGAATGAACTGAGTTTAATTTTTAAAGAATTACAATCTATTGATATAGAAAAAATTGAATTTTGTATTGAATGCTTCGACCTAAACAGTCAGTCGAAATTTAGAGAGCGACTACAATCCATAGGCGGGGAGATTGTATCGAAGTTTACGGAGCCACTGAAATATTTGCCGGATTCTTATATGAAGAGTTTTAAAGAAACGCTGAAAGAACCTGTAGAAACTCTGGTTCATAAAAGCAAGATGGGAATCAGTTTGGTCGATTTTGAAGATTCCTGTCAAGTGATTGGGTCAATCCTGGAAAAGGTAATTTTAGCAATTTTCGAGGAGCGCATGAAACTGGCAATTCAAACAGTTGAAAAAGCGATTAAATTCTACAATAATTTTTTAGAGAAGCAGGCGCGGTATCAGCAAGAGACGCCGGAACAGCGAGCGGCGGAAAAAGATTGGATCGAAGGCCAGCGGCAGCAACTCAGGGAAGTTCAGCAGTATATTGATGCAGTCATCAATCATTAGTGGTTAGTTATTAGTCATTAGTCATTAGTCATTAGTCATTAGTCATTAGTCATTAGTCATTAGTTATTGGTCATTAGTCATTAGTCATTAGTCATTAGTTATTGGTCACTGGTTATTGGTTATTGGTTATTGGTTAGTAGTTATTGGTTATTGGTCATTAGTTATTAGTCATTAGTCATTAGTCATTAGTTATTGGTCACTGGTTATTGTTTATTGGTTATTGGTTAGTAGTTATTGGTTATTGGTTATTGGTTATTAGAACGAACAACTAACAATTAACAAATAACCACTGACCACTAAAAACAGTCAACAGTCAACAGTCAACAGTCAACAGATTATTGATATTGACCGCTGATTTCGTAAACGATCGCGCCCAAAGACGCTAAGCTAGCTAAAATTAGCATTCCGGCAGGCATGAATTTTTGAGTTTTAACAAGGCGCACAATAAAGACTATTACTAAAACAGCGGAGATGGCTGCTGCTAATGTTAAACCCCAACTTTGTCCCATAAGCTGGGCGGTGCCGGCAAAAATTAGGAGGGAACCGCTAATCAAGCCCGAAATGAGCGAGGCTTGGCTTTTGGCCTTGATATAACCCATGATGCCGCCAACCAGTGTTAAAATGCCGTAGCCGATCGCCGCTGCTGTCCCTAAATTCATTTTTAATCCTCCAGATTTCACAAGTGCATCTAAATTTATACAGCGAGACCTGCAATTCCGGTCACAAATTGTTAGAAAATTTATTAAACCCAGTCAGGATATCTAACTGTTATACAATTGCCATTATGTCAGCCCTAACTTCTGGTGCGATCGCCCAAATCCGTTACCTCCAGCGCCAAGCAGCATCCCTGCTGCTGTATCAATCAGTTCTCAAAAGCCCCGCAGGTCAAGCTTTTATCGATTTGCTGCAAGCCCTTCACCACAGCGAAGTCAGCGGTTTGGAATGTCAGGTAGCTTACGGGAACTGGTTCCAAGTTCAGGCTGCTAAAAATTTAAGCTGGAAAGATTCTCTGATTTCCGAAATTCTCAAAGACGAAAACCCCTTTTCTCGCCGAGCTCAGCAAACAGATTTTGCAAGTTTGCCCCCCGCTTTGGTGGAGGCCGCCCGACATGATTTAGAAGTGCTGCAAAATATTTACGAATGCAGCAGCGAACAGTTGAGCAAGTGGGTGCGGGTAGCGGGTCAACTTGACGCAGTGCCTCCGATTTGGCATTCAGAAAGTGTCAAAGAAAATGGCGATTTGCCACTGCACGGAAAACTGGAAAAATGGTCGAGCGCTACGGAATCTTTGGCAGCTTATTACCGACAGTTTGGCACGGGTTTGTTTGCCGAATATCGCGCTTTTGCGTGGCGGGAAGGGCAGTTGGCGAGTATTTCCCATCCCGATCGCATAACTTTAAAAGAGTTGGTTTGCTGCGATTGGCAACGGGATGCTCTGGTGAAAAATACGGAGTTTTTGCTGGCAGGTTATCCGGCTTTGCACGTCTTGCTGTACGGCAGCCGCGGTTCGGGTAAGTCTTCTTTGGTGAAGTCGCTGTTAAATGAATTTGGCTCTCGCAATCTGCGCTTGATTGAAGTATCTAAATCGGATTTGCAAGATTTGCCGCTAATTGTCGAGCAGTTGCGGGGAGTTCCTCAAAAGTTTATTATTTTTGTGGACGACCTTTCCTTTGAGGAAGATGACGATGCTTTTAAAGCTCTGAAAGTTGTTTTGGAAGGAAATGTCACTGCTCGCTCTCAAAATGTGGTAGTTTACGCAACATCTAACCGCAGGCATTTAATTCGAGAGTTTTTTGACGACAGGCCCCGCCCCCGCGATGGAGACGAAGTTCACGCTTGGGATACTGTGCAGGAAAAACTTTCCTTTAGCGATCGTTTTGGCTTGACTTTAACTTTTGAACCGGCCGATCAAAACACTTATTTAACAATTGTCCGACATCTGGCAGAACTCGCTGGAATTAAACTCGCTGCTGAGGATTTGGAACACCGCGCTAAAGAATGGGCAACTCGTCGCAATGGGCGATCGGGCAGGACTGCGCGGCAGTTTGTTGATTTCCTGAAAGCAGATTTAGCCATTTTTCACAAGTAGATCGTCTGCGCTGGGAGGGCGGGTTTCACTTGACCTATGGAAAGGCAATTCAGGATCTGAATAAACCCGCCATTACAGCGCCAAAGGGCGAAAGAAAAATTCTTAAGTTTTTCATAATTTTATTGATAATAAATAACTAACAAAATTTGATATAATTATCAAAATTCCCAAAGAAACCTCCAGAGCCAGAACCCATCCTGACTCCATAAATCGACCACTAAATAACGAGGAAAATATCATGGGTTTATTTGATAAAGTATCGCAGACTCGCCAAGAAACGGACGTAACGTTAGGGCCTGCCGAAGCATTTGCGGCGATCGCGCTAATTGCCGTAGCAGCCGACGGTTACATCAATGACAGCGAAAGTAAAGCGATTAGCATGACGCTATCTCGGATGCAACTGTTCCGCAGTTATCCTGATGACGTGATGAGAAAAATGCTCGATCGCCTGCTGATGATTATGCAACGGCAAGGAGTGGAGGTACTGTTTAATGCTGCTTTGGCAACGCTTCCCGACGAACTTAAAGAAACAGTTTTTGCTGTGACAACTGATATCGCTTTAGCAGATGGCGAGGTTTCAGAAGAAGAAGAACAACTTTTGAACGATCTTTACAGTGCATTGGGGATTTCTGAAGATATTGCCCTCAAGATTATAGACGTGATGTTGATTAAGAACAAAGGTTAAGAAATCAGGGGGAGGGGTGAGGAGGGCGAATTTTACAATATAAAAAATTAGCGCCTACTTACTTAGCTGACAACTTCTCCAAAAGTGCGGTTTTACCGATATGATGGTTGGTAAAATTGCGATCAAATTTGCGATCGCCGTTACTACCTCAAATGCCTTTCACTTACACCCGCACTGTTCACTTTCAAGATACCGATGCTGCTGGAGTCGTTTACTTTGCTAACGTTTTGGCGATGTGCCACGAAGCTTACGAGGCATCTCTAGCAGCATCGGGAATTAATCTCAAAGCATTTTTCAGCAATCCCGAGGTTGCCTTTCCCATAATTCATGCTAGTGTAGATTTTTATCGCCCAATGTTTGCGGGCGATCGGCTGACGATTCAATTGACACCCAAACAAGTTACTGGCGATGAATTTGAAATTGCCTATCAAGTATTTTCTGAGGAAGTTGCAGGAAGAAGCGCTGCTAAAGCTCTGACTAAGCACGTTTGCATTGATGCAGTTAGCCGAACTCGAAAACAGCTATCGGAAGACTTGATGGAGTGGATGAGAAAATTTGAGAGTTGAGATCTGTGATTAGCTCTATCTTTAAATAATAGCAGGGTATGACAGTTAAATTTCTGTTTTGTTGATATTATTTCTGACTTTTTGATAGTATGTCAAATCGCAATTATGCCATTGTGGGCACGGGAGCTTTAGGCGGATTCTACGGTGCTAGACTGCAACAAGCAGGTTTAGAAGTCAATTTTTTGCTACGCAGCGATTACGATCAGGTCAAAAAACACGGTTTGATTGTCGAGTCTCCCGAAGGCGACTTCACCCTCCCCCACGTCCGCGCTTACCATAACACGCATAAAATGCCTAAGTGCGACGTAGTAATTGTAGCGCTGAAAACAACTCAAAATCACTTTTTGCCCCAAATTTTGCCTCCTTTATTAAAGGATAACGGCGCGGTTTTAGTATTGCAAAACGGATTGAATGTCGAACCGGAAGTAGCTAAAATTGTTGGTGCAGAACGAGTGGTTGGCGGGCTGTGTTTTCTCTGCTCTTATAAAGTTGGGCCCGGTCACATCTGCCACCTAGATTACGGCACTATCACCCTGGGAGAATATGCCCAGGACTACAAAGCAATTGGTATTACTGATAGATTGCACCAAATTGCTAAGGACTTTAAACGTGCTCATATTCCTATTAAAATGAGCGAAGATTTGCTATTGTCAAGGTGGAAAAAGCTGGTTTGGAATATTCCGTATAACGGGCTGTCTGTAGTGTTGGATGCGAGAACTGACGAACTGATGGCTAATCCCGATACTCTAATTTTAGTTAAGGAAATCATGGGGGAAGTGGTAGCGGGAGCCAAAAGTTGCGATCGCATTATTCCCGATGACTTTATCCCACATATGCTCGAATACACTCAGAAGATGAAGCCTTACCGCACGAGCATGAAAATCGATTATGATGAATCGCGGCCCCTGGAAGTTGAGGCGATTTTTGGTAATCCGATACAGGTGGCGCAGCAAGCAGGTATTAAGTTGCCCCAAATAGAGGTACTTTACCGAATGTTGAAGTTTGTGGATTTTCAAAGACAAGAAGCGGAGAGGACGAGAAGGCTATTAAGTTTGTCGTAATTAGTCAGTTGACTGTTGGCTGTTGATTGTTGGCTGTTGACTGTTGACTGTTGACTGTTGGCTGTTGTCAGGAGTCGGAAATAAGCATGATAAATTCTGCCTTCTGCATTGATTGCGATCGCCTAATAATTATTGATATTCGAGCGCAATTTTTTGCAATTGTTCTCGATTGACTTTGCCTTGAGAATTGCGCGGCAATTGTTCGACGATTACCCAATATTTCGGCCGCTTAAACTTGCTCAACTTATCTTCTATTGCCACTTGCAGATTTTTGACAGTAACTTCGGAATTAGCGGGAACGTAGATAGCCGTAACGACTTGACCCCAATCTTTGTCTGGCAAGCCAATTACAGCAACATCCGCCACTAAATTAGTCGATCGCACAACGGCTTCAACTTCCGCCGGAAATACATTTTCTCCGCCTGTAATAATTTTGTCGCTGCTGCGTCCGACGATATTTAAGCAGTTATTTTTATCAAAAAATCCCACATCGTCTAATTGGAAATATTCGCGCTCGCCAAAATTTTCCGGATAATAACCCAACGCCAAAGATTTAGCATTTACCGCAATATTTCCAATTTTATTATAGCACAAAATATCGCCTTTTGCACTGCGAATAGTTATTTTAGCATGGGGTAAAGTTTGACCAGAACTGTTATTGCCCGCGAGAAAATCTTGGGGTTTTAGTGTAGCAATTTGCGAGGCAGTTTCGGTCATGCCATAACTGGGCGCTAATTTGATTTGATAGTTTCTAGCTGTTTCTAAAAGTTCCGGCCAAGCGGGAGCACCACCCAAAAGTACGGCCCGAAACCGTCCCAGCCAATTAGCTGTATCTGGGTTTTGCAGCAGCCGTTGCAGTTGAGTTGGAACTAAAGAAATGAAAAATTCTTCTGGTTCAATATCGCACTTTTCGCCTGCTTCCAGTGCTTTGAACGACCCAATTGCCAGTTTTCCCGCCGTCGTAAACGATCGCATGAATTGCATTAAACCGCTGACGTGGTATAATGGCAAAACGCAGAACGAGTTGATTTTGTCAACTTGAAAATATTGTTGAAAACCTTGTACTGATGCGGTTAGTGTTTCCCAAGTGTGGATGGCAAAACGGATTTTTCCTGAAGAACCGCCGGTGGGAATCATAATCGTATCAAAACCGCTTTTAGTCGGCGAATAGAATTCGCGGTTATAGAAACGAAGTTCGCCTTCGCGGACTGGGATATGGGGATTGTTGGGAAGCGGGTATTGTCCCCAAATTAAGTCGGGTTGGACTAAATCAAAGACTTGTTGCCATTCTGGTTTTACCCAGTTGGGATTGCAGAGAAAAATCGGGCATTTGGCGGCGCTGGCGGCGATGAAACTTGCCAGAAATTGCACTGGTTCTGGTTCGGCGAGGCAAATTTTGGGGGGTGTTTTTTGTGCGGGATTTTGGGTGATTTCTTGAAATAGCCGATCGACAATTCGGGCAAATTCGCGACTGTCACAACCGATAAGCCAATTATCAGGCAAGCCAGACGCGATATCCAGGAGATTTACTGTTAGATTTGTTGCCATAGATGCTTTCACCAAGTTTCTCGATTCAAAACAATTACCTAACCCGCTTGATTTAGTCGTGGGAGTAATCTAAAATCTAAAATCCAAAATCGAATTATTGTCGTCGAACCAGCAATCAGTGCCGAAGCCGAGTGCTCTCTTATTTGGAGACAATTCTCTTGCTAAACTTAATGCTGCTTGTCGGCCGATTTTGGTTTCAAATACTGATGAAAAAACTGCGTCTATATTGTGAGTTTGACAAAATTTTCGCAGTTGGGATGGAGAACCGCAGATCGCAGGTTTAATGACGAAAATTCCCCGCCAGCCTTGGCTGTAGCACTCTTGGATGCGATCAAGGTTGGCTGCAGATTCATCAAGGGCGATCGGAGTTCCATAAATAGCATTCAATTCTACCATTTCCTGAAATTGTGTTACGGGCAGCGGCTGTTCCAAAAATTCAATGTCTGCGGAAAAGTCAGTTGCTTTTACCTTGTCGCAAGCTTCCAGCCATGTTTTAGCCTGCGAGTAACTGAGTCCCCCGTTGGCATCTAAGCGCAAAAATGCTTTTTCGCGATCGCACAAATTGTGCATTGCTTCGATTAGCTGCTGAAAAATCTTTAATTCTTCCTCAATTGCAGCAACGCCAATTTTCCATTTAAACGTGCGATAGCCCTCTAACCAAAGCACTTGCAAAGCCTGCAAAGCTATTTCACCTGCTGGCAATAAACCGCTAAACCGATTTTTTTCTTCCTCATTCCCAACCTCTGTCCATTCGTGACTGCTTAAGACTGAACCCGCAATAAATGTCGATTTTAGGCGAAGTCTCGATCCCCCTAAATCCCCCTTAATAAGGGGGACTTTGAGAATATTTCTTGTCCCCCCCTTATTAAGGGGGGTTAGGGGGGATCTAGAGTTTGATAGTGCTGACTCAAAGCCAAATTGACAAGCCGGCAATTCAGCGGAAATAGCAAAAATCATCTCTGATGAAATATTACCGGGCAACTGGTGACAAAAATCTAAAGCTTGCTCAAAACTTTCGGAATCAAACCAACTCAAAGGGGCAATTTCTCCCCAACCAATTTGATTATTTTCGCCCATAAGTCGCAGGATAATTCCTTCGCGAATATCCCAAATACCGTGACTTGTTTGCAGTGGACGCTTAAATTTTCGCTGATAAGTGCGAAACTCGAATTGATAAAGCATTGGTTTTTTAGTTAATCATAAAATTGTCTCACAACAGATCCAAACTTATCAATATTTTCAAAATGGATATTGTGACCAGCTTTTGGTACAATTTCCAGAGTAGCGGCCGGACACAATTTGGCAATTTCGGTATTTATAGTTGTAAATTTATCATCATATTCTCCCGCTAGCAAGAGGATTGGAATTTGATTTTGTGCGAGTTTTTCCCAGAGAGAGGGCTGGTTGCCCGTTCCCATGTTGCGGAGGGATTTGGCTAATTCTAAGGGATTGTTTGCTAAGCGGCTTTCTATGAGTTTGTCGAAGTTGGGAGAATTTTTTAAAGATTTGAATAAAGGGCGATCGTACCAGTTTAATAAAAAATCTTTAATGTTGCTATTTTCTAGCTTTTGTGCTAGCTGTAAATCGGCTTGCCGGCGGTGCGATCGCTCTTTTTCTGTTTTCAATCCCGGAGAAGCTGACTCTAACACTACTTTCTCAAATCTTTCGGGAAAATGTAATGTCATGTAAAGTGCCAATCGCCCGCCCATTGAATAGCCCAACAACAAACATTTGTCTATTTGTAAATCATCTAATAACTCGATTAATGCTTGGGCAGTATTTGGCATATTGTAGCAACTTTCGTCGCCGATTACTCTGGTTTCTCCATGACCGGGAAGGTCAACTGCTAGACAGCAATAACTTTTAGAAAATAAGGAAATGACGCTGCTAAAATCTTGAAAGTTTCCCGTGAATCCATGCAAAAATATAATTGTCTGCTGATTACAGTTGCCATTTAAAAAATAGTGAAACTGATAATTATTAAAGTTAGCCATTTCGTCACAACATCACTGCGATGTTATCAGGTATCGAGCCAGTATACTCTATTGCGACAGATTTTCCCTTCCTTAATGAAAGCTTACTGTAAATTTCATCGCGTTCTGTTGCATGGGCTAAAACTTCACCTCGAATCACGTTTAATTCTTCATCTAATTCAGGATTGACGATGAGTACCCACTCATCAGGATATAGGCTAAAAATTTCTTCTAAACTCATAATTTTGCCAATTTCTGTTTGCGTACTCATGCTTTGATTCTCATTTTTTACGATTCAATATGAGGTACGGATTGCTAAATTAAAGAAAATTTTGAGAAGTCACCCAACTCCACCAACTCCCTCAACTTAGCAAACCATACCTCTATTTTACCGTAATTCTCGATCGCCCGATCTACAAACCAAAGCCCAACGCCAGCAGCAATCCGCTCGAAAAATGCAGCGTAACTGCGATAAACTTAGAGTTGCTGACCTTTGCAGGTTGGTCGTGATAGTCTGTGACATGGCGGCAAAGCTCGATCGCAAATGGCAAACTCCCAAAAATTAACAACGTCCAAATTGGGAACATTCCCAAAGGCACAAATAGCACAGTCAAAGCATAAACGCTGCCGCACAACCACTGCAACAACTGGGCACCTTTTTTCGTACCGAGTCGCACAATTGGCGATTTTTTGCCCGCCGCCAAATCATCCGCAATTTGATGAAAGTGGGAACAAAATAAGATGATACTCGTAGTAATTCCCACGATTGCCGAAGCCGCAAAATTAGTTGCAGACCAAGTTTGAGTTTGACTGTAATAAGCAGCGGCGAAGGCTAGCGGCCCAAAAGTGAAAAAGCAGATGATTTCTCCCAAACCCTGATAGCCAAGACGAAACGGAGGCCCTTGATACGTGTAACCGAGAGCGCAGCACAAAACTACTAGCAAAATTACTGTTGGGTCTTTTTGCCACCAGCTTATGGCGCAGATTCCAGACACTCCGACCGCTAAAAATAGATTTGCCAGCCCGAAAATTAAAGCTTTATTTCCGGTTAAGTTAACTAAAGAATGCGCTTTGTTTTTATCGATGCCTGTTTCCGAGTCAAATACATCATTGCTGAGATTCAGCCATGCTATAATCAAAATGGCTGACATTAAAAATGTCGAAAAAATTGACGAATTAATCGTTTGAGTTTTGGCAAAAGCAACGGCTGTTCCTACTGAAATAGGAATCACCGCAACGCTGTACATAGGCGGCTTGATTGCCGCCAGCCACAATTTACTATTTGAACGTTCAATTAACTTTGTTGTCATTACACAAACTTGATTCAATTGATAGCAGCGTAGTAATTTTACAATTTTATTGGTGAAGAAACTCTACTCTGTATCTGGTTGAGTGCGCGGGGGGCATCCTTTAAGAGGCTTTGCGGGCGATCGCGCGCCCGATAATGCCCGTCTGCAAACCTCTGCGGGGTCGATCGCATGAGAGTAGAGATTGAGTCGCTCAATCTTAAAGTTTTATGTCTAAATGTTTCGATTGATCGCGCGTTGGCGAAGTCCGCCCCTACGGGGGCTACGCCAACGAAGAAGATCGTCTGTTTTTTGCCCCCCGCTGAGCCCAAACTTTCCGGGAAACTCGAAAGGTCGTGTTTTGCGATCGCCCTGCCGTGCTTAGATCGAAATAGGGGTTTTAGCCGGACAAACCCACACTCTATCTGACAAATCTGCTATTCTCGCTTTCATGACAGTAATACCGCACCGCGCTAATCTCTTGCAAAACCGCAATCAACTGCATCAGTTTCTGTTAAATTGCCAGCAGTCTTTAACCGAAAAAGATCGCACAAAAATAGTTAGTATTTCTCAGGAAATTTACCCCGTCGATCCGCTAGCTGTACTGCAAGAGATTTCCGAACCTTGCCAGCGGCACTTTTACTTTGAAAAAAGAAACCCAATTGTCGGCAAAAGTTTTGCGATCGCAGCCCTCGATTCGGCAATCCATCTCACAGTAGCAGGAACCGATCGATTTACCTTAGCTCAAAATTTTATTCGTTCAACACTTGCCAATACAATTACCATTGGTGCGGAACGCTTGCCATTTAGCGGGCCTCACTTTTTTTGCAGTTTTACTTTTTTTGATGAGAACATTGCGGCTAATTCTTACTTTCCGCCCGCTACCATATTTTTACCAAAATGGCAAATTTCCAGACAGAAAGATAGCTGCATTATCGTCGCTAATGCCGTCATAGAAAAAGATATAAACATTAAAATCATCGCCGAAAATATCTGGCAAACATTTGATAAAATTGCCTCTAGAAAATACCATAAATTAACTACTGTGTTCGACAGTTCGATATCTTTGAAACAAATCCCCGTCAATGAGGCCAGTCAATTTAAAACATCAGTAAAGTCGGCTTTAGAATTGATAAAATCTCAATATTTTAGTAAAATTGTTTTATACCAAGCCATAAGTGTAATTTCTAAAACCCCTTTCAGTTTAATAGATTCCTTAAATAACTTGCGCCTCAGTTATCCAGATTGCTATGTATTTTCAACCAGTAACGGCAAAGGTCAAAATTTCATCGGTGCTAGTCCAGAACGCTTAATTAGCATTCACAACAATCAGTTATCAACCGATGCTTTAGCAGGTTCAGCACCGAGGGGAAAAAGTGAAGCAGAAGATGCGAAACTAGCCCAGGGGTTGCTAGAGAGTGAGAAGGATATTCGAGAACATCAAGTTGTGATTGATTTTATAGTCCATCACCTTTCTAAACTAGGCATAACCCCCAATTGTTCCCCAACTCCCCGACTGCTGCAACTATCAAACATTCAGCATTTGTGGACACCAATCACAGCTCAAATTCCCGCCAATATTCATTTATTAAAGATTTTAGCTCAACTGCATCCAACCCCAGCGGTAGCAGGCGTTCCGAGAGACATCGCCCTCGAACAAATTCGCCGCTGCGAAACCTGTGATCGCTCCCTCTACGCAGCACCCATCGGCTGGATCGATGCCCGTGGCAATGGGGAATTCGCGGTCGGGATTCGATCAGCATTAATCGACGGCGATCGGGCTATACTCTATGCTGGTAATGGTATTGTGGCAGGTTCCGAACCGGAAAAAGAACTAGCAGAAATTCAGCTCAAATTACAACCACTTTTAAATGCTTTAGTCTAATTCAGCTAATTTTAATCCGCTCCCAGAAACCGGGTTTTTTACGAAAAGACGCGTTATAGCCCGAATATTCCGTAAAAACCCGGTTTCTTTGGTTGGATTGCGTAAGTCATGTTAATTAATTTTAACCTCCTCAAAATGTTCTACTATGGGAAAAGGATCGTAAAAATGGTGAAGCATTCTTTTCCACTCTTGATATTGGTCGGAATTCCTAAATCTAATGGTATGAGCTTCTAAATTTTCCCATCTAACCAATAATAGATATTTTCCTTGAACTTCTGTACAGCGATGAAGTTCGTGAGATAAATATCCATCTATAGACGATATCAGACTGGAGGCTTCTCTAAAAGCTATCTCAAAATCACCCTCACAGCCAGATTTGACATTAAGCACAACCGCCTCAAGAATCATAAAAATGTATCCTGACAATTATTTGAGTATAATATCCTAGCACAATACAGAGTTGAGCTACTCAGGTTTAGCAATGCCAATAGATTTTCGCAACACAAATACCGTCTGGGCTTCCGTATTAGCAGAAACTTTGCAGCGGTTGGGATTAACTACAGCCGTGATTTGTCCCGGTTCGCGATCTGCACCCTTGACAATAGCTTTTGCTCAAAATAAAAAAATAGAAACTATTCCCATACTCGACGAACGTTCTGCCAGTTTTTTTGCATTAGGAATCGCCCAAAAATCCGGTTTACCAACCGCACTAATTTGTACGTCGGGAACCGCAGCCGCCAACTTTTATCCTGCGATAATAGAAGCCAGAGAAAGTCGAATCCCGCTGCTAATATTCACCGCAGATCGACCTCCCGAACTGCGGGACTGTCACGCCGGACAAGCGATCGACCAAGTTAAAATATACAGCAATTATCCGAACTGGCAAGCCGAATTAGCGATACCTTCTGCGTCCAGAGGAATGCTAGACTATCTGCGGCAGACTATCGTGTATGCTTGGGAGCGATCGCAATTTCCAACTCCCGGCCCCGTTCACCTCAACATCCCCTTTCGCGACCCACTTGTACCCGTTCCAGACATAGCTGTAGAAGCTTTAGAAACACAATTCAATCCCGAACATTTCTTTGCAGGATTAGAACCAATTTTTGCCGGAGAAAGCTCTACCACCCCCTTGTTAAGGAGGGGAGAAGAAAGTACAATGCAACAATGGCAAAAGTGCAGCAAAGGGATAATTATTGCAGGCGTTTCCCAGCCTCAATTTGCCGAAAAATACTGTAGTGCGATCGCCCAAATTTCCCAATTATTAAACTGGCCAGTTTTAGCAGAAGGATTATCCCCAGTCAGAAACTACGCCCAACTAAACCCCCATCTAATTTCCACCTACGATTTAATCCTGCGAGACCGCGAACTAGCAGATAAATTAACTCCAGAAATCGCCATTCAAATCGGAGACTTTCCCACAAGCAAAGAATTGCGAAACTGGCTAGACAAAACCCAACCAAAACGCTACATAATCGACCCCAGCCACCACAACTTCGATCCGCTACACGGCAAAACCATTCACCTGCGAACCTCCCCTGAAAATCTCGCAACTAATCTCGCAACTATATTAACTCTTGTCCCCCCCCTTATTAAGGGGGGGTTAGGGGGGGAGCGAGCCCCTGCTACCACTAATACCCCCCCTCAAATCCCCCCCCTTAACAAGGACGAATCAACTCAAATCCCCCCCCTTAGCAAGGGCGGGTTAGGGGGGGTTCAAACCTCTCCCTCAAACGAATACCTCCAACTTTGGCGCAACACCGAAATCCAAGTCAGACAAACAATAGACCAAAAAATATCAGCAATTAACAACATAATCGAACCCAAAGTTTCCTGGCTGCTTTCCCAAATTTTGCCACCGGGAACACCGATATTTATTGCCAACAGTATGCCCGTCAGAGATGTAGAGTTTTTCTGGAAGCCGAACAACTTAGAAATAAAACCGTTTTTCAATCGTGGCGCTAACGGTATAGACGGCACATTATCAACTGCTTTGGGAGTTGCTCACCGCAATCAAAGCAGCATCATGCTAACAGGCGATTTAGCACTTTTGCACGATACAAACGGCTTTTTAATTAAAAATAAATTTGTGGGTCATTTGACAATCATATTAATTAATAACAACGGCGGCGGAATTTTTGAAATGTTGCCCGTTGCCAAATTTGACCCGCCTTTTGAAGAGTTTTTTGCCACGCCGCAGCAGATAAATTTTGCTCAGTTGTGTGCAACTTATGGGGTGCAACACGAGGTTATTGACGATTGGGAACAGTTCAAAGAAAAATTAAATTTGCTACCAAATAGCGGGATTCGGGTCTTAGAATTACAAACAGACAGGCGATCGGATGCTAAATGGCGGCAAGATAATTTAGGTAAATTTGCCAAAGATTTGTAAATTTGTAGGTTGAGCAGGTGGAACCAAACCCAACCTACACTAATTTAAACTGCTGGTTGAGCTAGCAGCGAATCTAACTGTCCTTCTGCATCAAGTTTGTGAATGTCATCGCATCCGCCTACGTGTTGGTTATTAATGAAAATTTGGGGCACGCTGCGGCGTCCGTTAGCGCGTTCGGCCATTGCTTTTCTAGCGGCTTCGTCGCCATCAATTTTGTATTCCGTGAAATTTACGCCTTTCCACCACAGCAAAGTTTTGGCGCGGATGCAGTAGGGACAGGTTTGCCAAGTATAGATTTCCACATTGGCTTTGATGCGATCGGGCTTGCGACCCAAGATGGGATTAAGAAAATCAAGCATTTTTAGTACGGGGGTAAGGGTGGAACTCATTTAGAAATCATACCCAATGTATAAATTCTGCTGGTATGGGCGCATCTGCCAGAGGTGGGTTTTAAGCTGTCGGGCGATCGCCCTGTGACCCAAGTCACAACTTGGCTCTACTCGGATCACTTGCTTTCACCCCTGACAATCACCTTCGCGGCCTCATTAATATCACCGATATTTAGAGGAAACCAGAAGATGATAAATATATCGAATTCAACCGCACTGCCATGCACCCCGTACAACTCCTCCCCGGCGCTATCTCTGAAATCCTCGCTTCTGTAACCGATACAGGCGTTTTGACTCTGGCGGATCGCTACGGTTTGATGGCCGCCACCTTCGACGACTCTCTGAATGATGAAGACAGAGGCTGTGTCAACCGCTTGTTGCGGGCGGTGCTCAGAGGCCGAGTCCAAGTAGTCAACGAACTTTCCGCAGCATTCTAATCGGGATTTGAAGTTTTGTTCTGAAGGCAAGGTGAGTCAGCGGTAGATGAAAATAGTGGAAACTCAGGCAGGAGTTGAAACAGCAGTAATTTGAATTCGATTTAAAGTTTTCTCCTCTAACTCAACAACGGTTTATTTGTCAAAGCAGCCTTTATCGGCTGCTTTTTTTTGATTTAATCGCGGATTTCGATGTTGTACTGGCGGCAGAGGGCGATCAGTTTTTGTTGGAAGCGATCGCGCACGCTGTCTGGAGACACAATGACGCAATCTTCGCCGTAACGGAATACCTCCCGAATCAGCCAAAAGGGATTGGAAACGCGCCGCACAACTTGTCGCACCTTGGTTTTCCCCTCTCCTAAGACTTCATCCTGAATATCCTTGTCCACTCTGTGTTCATAGGCTTTGATCAGTCCGCCCCGAAAGTGTAAGTACACTAATAGATAATCTAAGCCTTCGCACCGCCAGTGTCCACTTATAGGGACGATCGCTTTGATGTTGTCGAAGCGCAGACAGCGGTTGTGGATGAGTTCGGCAAAGTCGGGATTTTTGATGTCATCAGTCTCTTCGCACCAGATGTTGAGGTAAAAGCGTTTTTCTTCAAAAGACACCTCGGCGTATCGCACGGTGTACTCTAAGTCCTCTCCTTGGTTATTGCGGTAGAGGAGGTGAAATGGCTGTTGAGCCTTCTTGAGCTGATCCACGCGGGGACGCCATCCCTCGCTGGGTTGACTAACCAGTTGCAGAATTGATTGACGCAGGGGAGCATCAAGGTTGCCCCGATCTAACATTAATGCTGCCAGGACTTCTGCGTCTCGAAGATGGCCTGAATCAACAAGGAGTTTAGCAGCTTGTTGTAAGGCTGCGACTTCGGTGGAGTTGAGGGTGAAAGGTTCACCAACTTCTAACTTGTGCTGGGCGATCGCGACCAATAACCCCGATACGCTGGGACTTTTGCCCCATTTGATACCGAGGCGAAGGGCGATCGCCTCTAGCTGTTCCTTGGTTTCCGGCGGAACTGAAAGGGTGAGTGCTTCTTTTTTTCGCGACATTTTTTAAATATACTTGCACTTAACCAAAAATTGTGTCATTGTAGGTTTAGTCTAAATACAGATTACCTCGATCAACAGGCAGATAACCATGACAGCCTACACTATCATGCTGAAACCCGTGTACTCACGTCCCGCCCAGACGCTTCCATCAGGCATTACCTTACCTCCGGGCTGGGACGGGCTCTCGCAGCATCAAGTCGAAACCTACGAAGCACTGAAAGACCCAACCATTGATGTTGTCTTCAATACAGCAATGACAGGGGACGGTAAAAGTTTAGCAGCTTTTCTGGCAGCCGTGACCAATCGCACGTACACTTTAGCAATGTACCCGACAAACGAACTGGCGCGCGATCAGGAAAAACAGGTAAGAGGCTACAAAGCACTGTTTAAACCGGAAAACGACCCGCAAATTTATCGTTTGAATGCGGCGATTCTTGAGGATTTTATTGCGACAAATAAACTTTCTTCAAAATTAGCAGGATTGTGCGATCGCGCGGACAACTCAGAAATTTTACTGACAAATCCCGACATCTTCCACTACATCCACGATTTCCGCTACTTGCGGCGAAACCAAAAAGGCCAAGGAGACAATGCCGATCGCCTATTTGCCAAAATTGACGACAGCTACGAACTCTTTATTTTTGACGAATTTCACATCTTCTCATCTCCCCAAATTGCCAGCGTCATCAATTCCATCTTGCTAATTAAACACACGGTTCCAGGCAAAAAGTTTTTATTCCTCTCTGCTACGCCAAACAAGTTGTTGGAGGATTTTTTATCCAAAGCTGGATTAAAGCATCGCATCATCGATCCAGTCAAGCAGGGAGGTTATCGCTTTGCAGCCGGCGACAACTGGCGGCAGATTAGTTATCCGATTAACTTGAGTTTTCCGCAAAAGTTAGAGCCAAACCTGCGCTCTAGTTATAACTGGATTGTCGAAAATGCCGAAACAACGATTTTGAAATTTTTTCAAGATAATCCTGGGAGTAAAGGTGCAATTATCCTGAACTCGATCGCCTCTGTAAAAACCTTAGTCCCCAAATTCAAGGATATTTTTGAACCCCTGGGATTGAAAGTCCGAGAAAATACTGGATTGACTGGTGAGACAGAGAAGTCTAAATCTGTTGAAGACGCGGACTTACTTTTGGGAACATCGACAATTGATGTGGGAGTTGACTTTCGGATTAATTTTTTAGTATTTGAAGCAGCGGATGCGGGGAATTTTATTCAGCGTTTCGGCAGGTTGGGGAGACATCCAGGCTTTGACATTTATCAAGCTTATGCTTTGCTACCCAACTTTATTGTAGAGAGGCTGTTTGAGGCTGAAAACCATCCGCTGCAAGATGGCGAAACGCGCGATCGCATTAGTTTGTCAGACGCAATCCGCGCTCATTACGGCTATGTCAATGAGTTTAAGCAATATCCCAAACGGTGGGGCGGAATTCAGTCAGCTTGCGTGCATCTTGAGTTAGAAAAAAATTATCAGATGAAAACCAAGTATCCCGAAGCAGCCGATAAGTTTGCAGCAGATATTGAGCAAGCTTTGGGAGTTACGATTAAACAGATGCGAGGGCAGCTTTTCCGCTGTATGGAAAAGGAGAAAAAGAAAATTATTGAGGAGGCTCGAAGTTTTCGGGGAATCAGCCAGTTAGATTGCGGAATTTATGACATGACTAATCCAGATGAGCCTGAGAAAGAACGGTTTAAAACTTACAATCTTCCCAGTTTACTCAGTAACTTTCATTTTGAGTTGATAGCCAAAGAGAAATTTATAGAGCAAGCTAAGAAAGCCGGGTTAGCAGTCAGTCGTTTTGAGAAAGCTTTGTGTTATTTGAAATTGACGGGGTATCGGGAATTGCGAGAAGATTGGAAGTTTTATTGCTTGCGAGATGACATCACCGAGATTGCTAAATCCGGCAAAGTCCAAATTCTCAAAAATTTGGAAGTCACAGGAGGAACTAATGAGATTAGCGACAAATTATCTAGTCGAGGGTTGGTGTGTTTTGTCTCCGATCGCGATCGGGCTACTTTACGTGCCAAATGCGGATTGCCCCTGCATTTCCAAGCCTATGGTTTGAGCGATGGATTTCATGGTAAAGCAAATTACACCATAGCATTTGGGCGATCGGCGCTGTTGCTGGAGACGCTGATTTGGCACTGGAAACCGCAGCAGGATGAAGGTTGGATTTGCTGAAAAGCTTGAGGAGAAAGGGTTTTGCCCGATACCAAGAAGGCGACAGTGTTTCAATCCCTGATAGGTATTTAAGTATTTCTACTAATGCAGCACTGAACTGCACCCTTTACTCCTTGCTCAATAATACACGATGTTGTTCCTGGCGATTAACAATATGGCTACAGTAACGTCTTACCAAATTGGCTACAGTAACTACTTGACTTTACAGAGGAGAGGATGCCACGATGGGAACAACCTCAACAGACTTCTTATGGATATTCATCTCAACGACAGCGATATCTCTCAGATGCCAGAACTGCTAAGGACTTCGTTTCTCGACTGGCTCCCCAAACGCCTGAATATCAATCCGTCACAGCCCGGAGTACCCGTTCCCCAGCAGTCCAGTAAACCGGAGACACCACCGACTCAGTTAACTCTCGATTTGGCACTTGCCAGTCAGACTCCTGAAGAAAAAGCGGACAACTCCCATGTCAAGCTGACTCAGCTACTTGACGCGGGTATCACCAAGCGAGGAATGCCTGTGCGAGTCAAACTGAAGCGGGATGTTGCAAAAAAGTTAGGTCGTGACTATATCAACAGTCTGGAAATCTCCATGAAAGGAACCATTTTTTACGACGGACAAGATTTTGATAAACCGAGTCCCTTGGCAACAAAAATAAATCGCGGTTCAGCTAATGGCTGGGAGTACATCGAGGTTAAGAAGAATGACCAATGGATTTGTTTAAATGAATTGCGCGAAACCTGGAGGAAGACCAATGACTAGAGATAATTTACTGTCCCGAATCTCGATCGATCCAAATATCTGTTTTGGAAAACCCTGCATTCGCGGCCACCGCATTTGGGTTTCCCTAATCCTTGACTACCTAGCTGGAGGCATGACTGTTGAGGAAATCCTAGAAGCATATCCAAGCATAGAAAGAGAAGATGTATTCGCTTGTATTGCTTACGGTGCCGAAGTAACGCGAGATTATTATACCGACATTCCATTAGGAAAAAAGGAGGAAGCAACTACGTGAAGTTAAAGCTAGATGAAAATGTCGATCTTCGCGTTGTTACCTTTTTACGTTTGGCAGGGCATGACGTAGAAACAGTACCAAACCAAGGTTTGACTTCAGCACCCGATGTCGAACTTATTAATGTTTGCCGTCAAGAGGAAAGATGTTTAGTCACTGCCGATCGCGGATTTGGCAATCGGATGCGGTTTAATCCATCAGAGTATGCGGGGATTGTGGTAATTCGGCTAACATCTCGTGCCAATTTTACCGAGTGGAGAGAAGCAATAGAAACGTTAATCCTCGGATTAGAGCAAGCAGAAGTTTTTGGGAAATTGTGGATTATTCGACAGGGTACGATTCAGGAATATCAACCCACTGAACCAGAGGCAACAGAATCATGAAGGAAGATGAACTTTATAAATGGCTGCATTCTCCAGATGATGATGACAGTGAAACGCCAGCGAAATACGAACTTTTGACAGTTCGGCTGTTTAAAGAAGCCATTCGAGAAGCAGAAGGAAATCAGGGCGATCGCCTTTTAGCATCTTTCGCCGAAAATGTATTGCCAAACTTGATGCAGCAGCTAGTTGGAGCCACAGCCAAAGGCGGTCAATTTACTGAAGAGATGCGTCGTCAAAAAAAGAATGTAGAGCGCAGCAAACACGATCAATCCTTTACTTCTCACCTGCTTAACGGCTTATTCCCAACTTACCGAATTCTCAAGAAACTCAAGACAGAGACACCTGAAACCAATCCTGTTAAACGCAATTGCGGTGAAACAGAAATAGCTTTGTTCATAGCATCGTACATCCTGCACGACTTCGACAAATTTCCCGATTATTGTGAATGGCTGAAAACCAACGATTCAGAGGGGAAATTTGCCAACCGAGAGTGGCGAAAAGACCCACCTCATAAAGACGAAGCCCCCAATTTCGGACGCGATTATGTGGATCTAAAAATTCAACAACTCGGATTAGATAATTTATTAGGCGAAAATTGGCGATCGCACATTGATGATATTGTGTGGATGAGCAACAATGCCGGAGTCAAATATGATAGCGATCGCGGTCTTGAAATTCGCGGATTGCAGCCTAAACTCGATGGTAGAATCAGAGAAACTATAGCCAATTTAGTCAGACTCTCAGACTTATTCGCCTCAGTTATTAAACATCCCAGCGATTCAGAAGCTAACGGTTTATCTGAAGTTTTGAATTCTCTTAGCAACGGACAACTTAAATTTAGCTATCACTCGCTTTCAGACAATCGTGGAGTATTGACAAATATCATTAACAATGCTCTGATGGATGCTCATCCCAGCGAGTTCTATACGCCGCTGCTGTACTTGCCAGATGGTGCTGTTTATCTAGCTAAAACCGATGCACCGGCCATCGAAACTGCTGAAATTCCTAACCAAGTTATCGCCAAAATCAAGAACCTTTGTGCAGAGAGATTGAAGCTCAAAACAACCGGATTTAGCCGAGACGGAAAAGGCTTTAAATTTGGTGAATTTTACTGGCTGTTTTTTGATATAATCGAACTCATGGGAGTTAGCATCGAAGCAGCTTGCAAACTCATTACCAGCACCAAAGCATCCTCGGCAAAAAAGCGCAGCGACAGCTTGGTAAGTTTCCAAAAAGATGGGGATTTACCCGGTGAATTAAATCTTGAATTTCCCGAAGACTATCGAATTGATAGGCTAGCAGAATTTGGCGATATCCTGTGTCGGGGCATTTGGAATAAATGGCAGGAACGCTTGAGTGATTCTCAGAAAGAAGTGCCCAAAGCTAAACGGAAAAGCCCGCCCGAATTAGACTTGACTGAAAAACTTGCCGAACATTTAGGTTTAGCCGACCAAATACCCGCTTTAAAAGCAATCCAATCTCTCAAAAAAACAGGCGGCGTTCCTCTGGATTGGTATTACTTAGCTGCACAGTATTTTCAGCGAAATAAAGGACGAGATGAAACTGAAGTGCGTGCCGTCTTAACCGATATGGTTGAATGTGCAGTCACTCTCATCAAACCCATCGCCGAAAACTTTGAAATTCCCGACGGCTGGAAGGATTTGCGGACTTATGTCAGCCGCATTGTGTCCTTGCCGACGGGGGCAGTTGTAAAACCAGAAACCGATCCTTTTTTACTAGAATTGGCGCGGTACAGTGCAGCAAAAATCACAGGGAGAGGACGCGAAAATGTTTGTGCGATGTCTAGTTCGGCTTACACTGTGACAGAACAAATGGAGGCGGCGACTTTATTTACTCCCCAAGTTTACAGCAACCGCCAAATTTTGTTTAACGCGCAAGCTGCCAAGCGTCAAATTTGCTCAATTTGGTCTATCGAAATCATGTTGAGACAAATCTTGATGAATCAAACCAATGCCACAGGAGGAGACTTTGAAGGGCGCAAATATCGCTATCTCTATCTTTATCCCGCTTATTTCTTTACTCCAGAAACCAACAAGTTTCTTCAGAAAGCTTACAGTTGGATTGCTAGGACGAGATTTGATGCTGATATTCGCAAGCACTTAATTACTGACAAACAAATTGCCAATTTTACGCTTGACAATTATCAACAGGTTGATTCATTATTGATTCAGGAGAATTTGCCAGCAGAAGACGATCGCACTTTCAAGATCAGCTATCCCGACAATCAACCGCTGACTTTTTTCTTCCTAGCATTGCCACCGGGAAAAGATGCCACAGATACCGAATCTTGGGTAATGCCGACTTGGTTAGCTTTTGCTTTACCGCTAATTCTTGATGTCAAAACAGTTGCATCCGAGTCGCCAGTACCGCCCTTTATTAGCGGTGCAGATTTTGAAAAAACAGTTGTCATTGATGGCGAACATCAAGCAATTCGTTCTCTGATTAAGGAAGACAACTATCGCTTAGATGGTATTCTACCTCGCACATCAGACAAACGTAAATTTTCACCGCTAAATGCTCTAAGTGCCGCTTACTGCATTCACTTAGAAGTCAACCGCAAAAAAGATGGCAATCCTGACTGGGGGAAATTGTCAGATTTAGCACGCGATTTAGAAACCAGTCCTCTTTATGTCTTTCACTACCTGAATAAATGGCTGCGGAAACAAGACAAAATCGAGTCCGTACCCATTGCCAAAATCCGCCTGTACCTAAATTTTTACTACTACTTTGAACCAAAGGGAAACACCGTGAATCAAATGCGAGAATTGACCGAACTATACCGCCGCTTTTATCGGGCAAAAAGTCAATATGCGAAAGCTAATGCCGTGCTGAAACCTATTGACGAAGCTGCTGACGTTATTCTGAAATTTGACAAAGCTTTAGCCAACAATACCGAATCTTTAACGGATATTGTGGGCGGACGTTTATCAAAGCTCATGAATAACGTGCGACGGCGGACGGCGGAGGGAAAACCGACACTTGCCTTTGTTGATGGGAAGTGGAAACCTGCTTTGAATTCTGAAGAAGAACGGCAAGCAATTTACGATTTTGCTAAGTATTTTGTGGAGGAAATTTTTGATAAGAGTTTGAAGGGCGATCGCGCTCGTTTAGCAGGCACTCAACTCAATTTAATTCGGGATACTTGCGATTATCTTTATCGCTTAGAAGATGATAAGGAACGCAAGGAAAAGAAGCAGGATGAACCTGATGAACTCCCCGAAACAGAAACATAATTAGCCTAAATTGTCCACCTTTTTTCAATTACCTTGTACTGGAGAAACCAAACCATGAAATTCCTGAAAACCCTCGATTCTAAATTTTTTCACGATGAAATTCCCGCAAAACCGATGGGAAAATATGCTCATTTCATCACCATTCGAGTCACCGAATCTTATCCGCTATTTCAGACTGACGGCGAATTGAATAAAGCCAGAGTAACTGCTGGGATTGAAAATAAAAATAACCACATAATTAGCCGTTTAGCAATGTTTAAGCGGAAACAGTCTACACCCGAACGTTTAACAGGACGGGAGTTGCTGCGAAATTACAAAATTGGCGACTGGGAAAAGTGCGACTACAACGTCGATTTTAGCAAAACTACTCCTGATTGTATTTTGTACGGTTTTGCGATCGGCGATTCGGGTTCTGAGAAATCCAAGGTTGTTGTAGATACTGCTTATTCCATCACTCCCTTCGACGATTCTCACCTCAATTTCACCCTCAATGCACCGTTTGAAAGTGGAACAATGAGCCGTCAGGGGGAAGTTACCAGTCGCATTAACAGTCAAGACCACATTTTGCCTCAAGTCTTTTTTCCCAGCATTGTAACGTTGAAAGACCCGACAGAAACAGGTTTTATCTACGTTTTTAACAACATTCTCCGAACGCGGCACTACGGGGCGCAAACTACTCGCACTGGTCGAGTTCGCAATGAATTGATCGGAGTGATTTTTGCTGATGGCGAGATTGTTAGCAATCTGCGGTGGACGCAAAAAATCTACGATTTGATGAGTGCTGCTGGCAAAATTAATCCCCCAGATCCTCTCAATGAAGATGATGTTTTGACTGATGCGAATCGAGCAATTTCTGAACTGATGGATGGAGAGTGCATCTCGCACCGTGATTTTCTCGGCGAAGCTTTCAATAGCCTTTTGGCAGAGGTTAAATCGATTTCCAGCGATGAAACTAAACTACAAGAAATGCTGAGTCAAGCTAATACTGAATCAACAGCTTATGCTCAGAAACATATCTTAAAAACTTCTGAAAAAGGCAAGAAAGGTAAAAAAGCAGTTGCACCTACGGAGTAACAACCATGGCTTTTATTTACCGCTGTCAAATCGAGTTGCACGATAGCCTTTATTTTGCAACTCGCGAGATAGGAAGACTTTACGAAACTGAGCCAGTAATTCACAATTACGCGCTTTGTTACGCTCTCGGTTTGGTGGATAGCGAAATCTATTCCACCACCGTTTCTGAAGAACATTCCTATCGCTATTTCTGTCCCGAACAAGTTCCTAAATACGAGCCGCATTTAACGGCGCTCAACCAACAGGGGATTTATGTTACTCCGGGGCGTACTATTTCTCACTCCTCTACTCTCAACACTTGGAAATATGCCAATAACAACTATCACGTTGAAATGGAGAAAACTCAGAAAAATATCCCTAGTTTTGGAAGAACAAAAGAAATCGCGCCGGAAAGCAAATTTGAGTTTTTCATAATCTCAGAGAAGCCTCTGAAACTGGCAAAGTGGATTCGTCTGGGAAAGTGGATGAGCAAAGCCGCAGTCGAAATTTTAGAACAGAAGGAAGTGAAGCGATCGCCCTCCGAAACAGACTTCATTTTTCCCTATCTTCTCAACCCTTTAGATGTGATGTTTTCCCATCAAGTAATTAGCTACGATGTGGTTAATATGCCTCCGGTTAGCCTCATCCAAAATGTCAAAATGCTAGGGCGATATTACGAGTTTGACAAACTCAAAATTCCGGCGTGTATGGAATACCGCTTTCGGGCCGATTAATAGGAGGCAGAGCCTCTAGAAAGGCGTTCCCAGGTAGAACCTGGGAACGATAAAAATTAAACCAATTTTAAGCATTAACCATTAATCAAATATGCCACACAGCCTAGTCCTCAACATCCTTCCCCTGGCCCCAATTCCCCCCGGATACCTCACCGGAAGACACCTGCACGCCCTCTTCCTCACCCTCGTGAGCTCCGTTGACAAACAACTCGGCGATCGCCTCCACGATGCCACAGCCCAAAAATCCTTCACTCTCAGCCCTTTGCAAACTAAAAAATGCCCTTTCAAAAAACACCATTATCTCGAATGGGAACACACAGAACTAATTCCAGAACACACGCTGTGTTGGTGGCGAATTACTCTGCTGGATGACACTTTATTCGGCAAGTTAACTAATCTTTGGCTGAATCTCAATCCCTCGAAGCCGTGGCATCTCGGCCCCGCCGATTTGATGATTACTAAGATTCTCGGCACGCCCCAACTAGATCAGCCTTGGGCTAATGCTTGCGATTACTCTCAATTGTACGATCGCGCTTCTGAAACCAATCGTTTAATTGCCTTCAGCTTTGCGACTCCTACAACTTTTCGACAGGGGAAATTTGATTCCGTGATTCCTACTAGAGACTGCGTTTTTAATAGTCTCCTCAGTCGCTGGAATAAGTACAGCCCGATCGCAATTCCCGATCTTTCCTTCGATGCACTTTTTTCGACATTTGTCAATATACGCAGTGAAAAATTGACTAACTATCAAAGCGATTTTGTCGGCATGGTTGGGGAGGTTAGTTATCGGATTTTGGGAGATGTGGAGCCTTTAGTGATTAAGCAAATTAATGCTTTGGCTGATTTTGCTGTTTACTGCGGGGTGGGGAGGAAAACTCCGATGGGGATGGGAATGACTCGGCGGATTGTTGTTAATAAGAGTTAAACGGATTTTGAGGGCGGGCAAGATGCCGGATTTCCAGGGCGGGCTTTCCGGCCCAACCCCTACTCCCCACAATAACACTAAACTCTTGTGGAACAGGCATCTTGCCTGTTGCTAATTTCAATTACTAATCTCCTACAAACTATCAAAATTATGAACAATTCTGATTATATTTCGATCGCAACTATCAACCAGTATTCTTACTGTCCTCACCGCTGTTGGCGAATGTCTTGTGCGGGAGAGTTCACCGATAATCAGTATACCATTGAAGGGACAACTTTGCACGATCGCGTTCACACAATGGGCGAAATTAACCGCAATGAAACTTGGCAGGTGCGGGCGATTTGGCTGAAATCCGAGCGCTACAGACTGATTGGTAAATCGGATTTGATAGAGTCGGCTGAGGGTGAAATTTATCCCGTCGAATACAAGCGGGGCCGAAAGGGGGAATGGGATAATGACGAGTTGCAAGTTTGCGCTCAAGCGCTTTGTTTAGAGGAGATGACGGGGAAAACTATTGCGACTGGATATGTGTATTACGCGCAGTCGCATCAGCGGCAATTAGTGGAGATTTCTGAGGGTTTGAGACAGGATGCGATCGCAACTATTGAAAAAGTCGGTGCTCTTTGGCGATCGGGCAATATCCCTTTACCAGTTTACACCGCTCGGTGTACCGGATGCAGTCTTTTTCCCCAATGTCTGCCCCAAGCTGCCGCCAAAGTCAACCGCTATCAAGAAGCAAGTTAATCTGCAAATAGGAGAATTCACAATGGGAACAGTTTACATTACTCAAGAAGATGCTTTTATTGGCAAAGTCGATGAACGTCTGACGGTTAAAGCTGACAAAAAAAATCTGTTGGACGTGCCATTAATTAAGATTGATGGGGTTGTTGCATTGGGACGCGCTACAGTTTCGCCGGCTGTGGTTTTGGAACTTTTGGAACGTCACATTCCTTTGAGTTTTTTGACACTAAACGGACGTTATTTGGGAAGATTGGAACCGGAAATGACGAAAAATATTTTTGTGCGAAAAGCTCAGTGGCAAGCGGCTGGGGAATCGGAACAAGCCGTGCATTTAGTTAGGGGATTTGTACGGGGAAAGCTCAAGAATTACCGCAATACTGTGTTAGAGTGTCAGCGCAAATATTCTCCCCAGGATTTTGAAAAACCCATCGCACAATTGAAACAAGTCATCGCGTCTATTGACAAAACTTCGAGTATTAATTCTCTGCGAGGATTGGAGGGGGCGGGTAGTGCGACTTATTTTGGCTGCTTCAATCAACTGATTCGCGTGCCGGAATTTAGCTTTGAAGTTCGCCGCCGCCGTCCGCCTACTGACCCGGTAAATTCTCTGTTAAGTTTGGGATATTCTCTGCTGCGGCACGATGTTCAAAGTGCAGTGAATATTGTGGGATTCGATCCGTATTTGGGATATTTGCATTTTGAGCGCTATGGGCGTCCTTCCTTAGCGCTGGATTTGATGGAAGAATTTCGACCTTTGGTAGTTGATGCTGTAGTGTTGAAAGCGATAAATTTGCAGAAAGTTTCCCCTAATGATTTTACTGCAGAACCGTTGAGCGGGGCGGTTTCTTTAACAAAAGAAGCGCTGCACAATTTTTTGCGACTTTACGAAGAAAAGAAGCAGTCAAAGTTTAAGCATCCTGTGATGGGAAAGTTGTGTACTTATCAAGAAGCTTTTGAAATTCAAGGGCGGTTGATGGCTAAGTATTTGATGGGTGAAGTTGATAAGTATCCACCTTTGATTCTGAAATAGGGAGGCAATTAAGTTATGTTTGTTTTGGTTTGCTACGATATATCTGAGGACAAGCGCCGCACTAAGATTCACAAGATTCTCAAGTCTTATGGGGAATGGAAGCAGTATTCGGTGTTTCATTGCGACGTGACGGATACCGAGTATGCCCGGATGCGCCAACGTCTGAGTAGGGTGATTAAGTCGGAAGAAGACAGCATCCTGTTTCACTATTTGTGCGCTTGCTGTCAGGGCAAGATCGAGCGGATTGGTGGCCGGGCACCGATCGATACTACGATCTTTATGGTGTGATTTTGCGTCTGGCTGTAGGTGTTGAACGGAGGGGGTGAATTTTAATGGCCCAAAGCTTTACTAGGACTGGGTTAGCAGTTGTTTGTACCTCATGGGGTCAGACGCAAATGCTGAAAGCTTTACTGGGAGAGAGTTTGAGGTCTATTTGAATTTTGCCCCCTTGACAGGGCGATCGCTGAAACGGTATATTGATTGCAGTCAGACGCAACTGAACCTTGAAAACCTTATATTTCAAGCCTCCCAGACCCCGGCTGCCGAAAACAACCTAAAACCCTATCAGGGATTGAAACGCAGAAAATTTAATTGCCTATCAAAGACAATCCGGGCCGAAAACAACCTAAAACCCTATCAGGGATTGAAACCTAGTCGTTTCCATTGCTGGTAACGGTACTATAGTCCAGCCGAAAACAACCTAAAACCCTATCAGGGATTGAAACACTCTTATCAATTTGGTGGATGATAGCCCCAACTGCCGAAAACAACCTAAAACCCTATCAGGGATTGAAACTCGACACAACGACGGCTTGTATTTCATCACTGCAAGCCGAAAACAACCTAAAACCCTATCAGGGATTGAAACTCAAGCAACTGCCAACAGTCACTACCAGCGAAACGCCGAAAACAACCTAAAACCCTATCAGGGATTGAAACACTGGTTGGCTCCGCTCAATGGAAGTTACCATGCGCCGAAAACAACCTAAAACCCTATCAGGGATTGAAACTGTGGTAACAGCAGCCGAAGCTACGCCACACCGAGCCGAAAACAACCTAAAACCCTATCAGGGATTGAAACCTTCTAATTTGTTGACTGCGATCGACTAATTAAGCCGAAAACAACCTAAAACCCTATCAGGGATTGAAACGTGCCGTTGTTAATGTTCCATTCGTAGCCGTTGAGCCGAAAACAACCTAAAACCCTATCAGGGATTGAAACGAGGATTATTGGGTTTTTTCCTGCCTCGCGCTGAGCCGAAAACAACCTAAAACCCTATCAGGGATTGAAACGAATGCGCGTGCGAACTGGAATAAGCTACCCCGTGCCGAAAACAACCTAAAACCCTATCAGGGATTGAAACGAGTGATACCCGGTATAACTCCCAAAAAAGCACATGCCGAAAACAACCTAAAACCCTATCAGGGATTGAAACTTAAAAAACTTTTTCATTGAATAAATCTTTTACAAGCCGAAAACAACCTAAAACCCTATCAGGGATTGAAACTAGTTTTGCGACTGTCTCATTTGAATCGCGTGCAGTCACGCCGAAAACAACCTAAAACCCTATCAGGGATTGAAACCCTCTTCATTTGGAGGTGGATCAGGTGTTGGTATGCCGAAAACAACCTAAAACCCTATCAGGGATTGAAACGACGCCCGCAACCTGTGCTAGAAGGCGCTTCGTTAGGCCGAAAACAACCTAAAACCCTATCAGGGATTGAAACTTATCAAGCTGACAAATACAAAAGACTTCAATCAGGCCGAAAACAACCTAAAACCCTATCAGGGATTGAAACAGCGAAATAGGCATCGGCACTGGCACGGTAATCTCTTGCCGAAAACAACCTAAAACCCTATCAGGGATTGAAACATGGGTTGGTAGTGGGTAAGGAATAAAGAGCGGCTGTGCCGAAAACAACCTAAAACCCTATCAGGGATTGAAACAAGCTTAATATTTACACCCTGTTGCCCAATCAAAGCCGAAAACAACCTAAAACCCTATCAGGGATTGAAACTAATCAATTCATCCGACCATTTGGGGTCACTCAGGCCGAAAACAACCTAAAACCCTATCAGGGATTGAAACTTAAACACCCCATTTTCGTAAACGATTGTCAAAGCCGAAAACAACCTAAAACCCTATCAGGGATTGAAACATAAGCTATACCACAAGAATGTTTGAGAGGTATTCAGGCCGAAAACAACCTAAAACCCTATCAGGGATTGAAACAAAAGACGATCCACTGGGCTTTTTTGCAGGCGGCCGAAAACAACCTAAAACCCTATCAGGGATTGAAACCTGGCGTTGAAGTTTCTGAGTTATTTTTTAGTACGCCGAAAACAACCTAAAACCCTATCAGGGATTGAAACCGTTAAATGAGCTGGCTAGAGCTTCTCAGTTTGCGCCGAAAACAACCTAAAACCCTATCAGGGATTGAAACTAAAATCCGCTACCAAAACCCATCAGAATAATTGTCAGGCCGAAAACAACCTAAAACCCTATCAGGGATTGAAACGGAGGGCAGTGTTTCAGCGCCTCCATCAGTTCTGCCGAAAACAACCTAAAACCCTATCAGGGATTGAAACGCTCAATTCGATCGAATATGTAGTAGCTGATTTCGCCGAAAACAACCTAAAACCCTATCAGGGATTGAAACTATCTGCTCTTGCTTGACGGGCGATCGCTTCCGCGCCGAAAGCCGAAAACAACCTAAAACCCTATCAGGGATTGAAACTCTTATCTCTTAACTCAAGTAGAGGGCAAACCAAAAGCCGAAAACAACCTAAAACCCTATCAGGGATTGAAACTCAATCAACGCCAGGAGCGGAAGCTCGACGCCAACAATGCCGAAAACAACCTAAAACCCTATCAGGGATTGAAACATATATATGGGCCGATTACGGTTCCTCGCCTGATACTGCCGAAAACAACCTAAAACCCTATCAGGGATTGAAACGTTATTGGGAGACCGCTGGATGGAGGGAAAACGGCAGCGCGCGAGCCGAAAACAACCTAAAACCCTATCAGGGATTGAAACGTTATTGGGAGGTTTTTTTAAGTGATAATTTGTTGCCGAAAACAACCTAAAACCCTATCAGGGATTGAAACCTCATCGGCGGTGTGGTTGTTGGTGGTGTAGTTGCGCCGAAAACAACCTAAAACCCTATCAGGGATTGAAACATTATCTATGCCAGGGATGACGATGAGCTGACAAGCCGAAAACAACCTAAAACCCTATCAGGGATTGAAACAGCAATGACATCAATGAAAGAATCGTAAACGTTAAGCCGAAAACAACCTAAAACCCTATCAGGGATTGAAACCGCTGGCGGTCGTGTCTCAATCGGGAGATTTTAGCCGAAAACAACCTAAAACCCTATCAGGGATTGAAACCGGCCTGAATCATCAAATTGGTAGCCATTTATCAGCCGAAAACAACCTAAAACCCTATCAGGGATTGAAACCCTTCGGATATTGGAAAGGAGAAAGGCAAGGGATATTGCCGAAAACAACCTAAAACCCTATCAGGGATTGAAACCGATGGAGCGTTTGGAGGTCGAAAAAAGGCATCGGGCCGAAAACAACCTAAAACCCTATCAGGGATTGAAACTCAGGCGGACATACCGGGTGCTGAAAGGTGGGCCCTGCCGAAAACAACCTAAAACCCTATCAGGGATTGAAACCGCACATGGTTTTCGCTCAACCAAAGGCAGACCCCTGCCGAAAACAACCTAAAACCCTATCAGGGATTGAAACCAGAGAGCGTCAGGGTGCAGGATATCATCATGGTCCAGGCCGAAAACAACCTAAAACCCTATCAGGGATTGAAACTTCCCTCAACCAAAGGCAGACCCCTTTTCTCAGGCCGAAAACAACCTAAAACCCTATCAGGGATTGAAACGCTCCGGATACCTTCAAGGTAGCGACTAAAAAGCCGCCGAAAACAACCTAAAACCCTATCAGGGATTGAAACTCGCATTTAGCGCCAAGGAGGCGAAAAACCAGTAAGCCGAAAACAACCTAAAACCCTATCAGGGATTGAAACGCCATAGTTTTTCAATTAAAATTAAATTATATCGCCGAAAACAACCTAAAACCCTATCAGGGATTGAAACATTCCCTTCCAACTTTGTGGTAAACAAATGTAAAGCCGAAAACAACCTAAAACCCTATCAGGGATTGAAACGACAAGAAAATAGCGGCCAAGTTTAGCCGCTAAAAGCCGAAAACAACCTAAAACCCTATCAGGGATTGAAACGAAGATTATTGGTTTTTCGCCTGCCTTGCGCTGAATGCGAGCCGAAAACAACCTAAAACCCTATCAGGGATTGAAACCTCGCTGAATCAGCGACAGACGCCTTTTCTCAGAAAGCCGAAAACAACCTAAAACCCTATCAGGGATTGAAACTAAATGGGGATAAAGCTGCCTCCATCGCTCGATAGGCCGAAAACAACCTAAAACCCTATCAGGGATTGAAACCTACTACGCTGGCCACCGGGGTAATATTCTCCAAAGCCGAAAACAACCTAAAACCCTATCAGGGATTGAAACGCAGATTCCCGTTGACCCAAGCAAGCACCTGAAGGCCGAAAACAACCTAAAACCCTATCAGGGATTGAAACCGACTACGCTAGCCACCGGGGTAATATTCTCCAAATGCCGAAAACAACCTAAAACCCTATCAGGGATTGAAACCTCGACCATGATGATATCTTGCACCCTGACGCTCGCCGAAAACAACCTAAAACCCTATCAGGGATTGAAACTTATGAGAACGACGAAGAAGTTTACGCCTAAAGAGCCGAAAACAACCTAAAACCCTATCAGGGATTGAAACCGTGACAACCGCAGTGACTTCGGGAGGCACTTCTGGCCGAAAACAACCTAAAACCCTATCAGGGATTGAAACTAAAACCTTGCAGATTAAGGGATTTTCCCGCAAACAAGCCGAAAACAACCTAAAACCCTATCAGGGATTGAAACACTCTAGACCATGATGATGTTCTGCACCCTGATGGCCGAAAACAACCTAAAACCCTATCAGGGATTGAAACCTTTACCGACTGATGGGTGCGCTGAATTTTAAGCCGAAAACAACCTAAAACCCTATCAGGGATTGAAACTAGAATCTAATAAGCCAAAAGGCGCGATCAACCAAAACCCGCCGAAAACAACCTAAAACCCTATCAGGGATTGAAACCCAAAAACAAACAGTTGTAGATCAGCACAGAAAAGGCCGAAAACAACCTAAAACCCTATCAGGGATTGAAACTAAAACCTTGCAGATTAAGGGATTTTCCCGCAAACAAGCCGAAAACAACCTAAAACCCTATCAGGGATTGAAACGCATTTGCGACCTTTCCCCGACCTCGACGCAGACCCAGCCGAAAACAACCTAAAACCCTATCAGGGATTGAAACGCGGAATCATCCTGCTCAATGGAGCAAGATGCACCGAGCCGAAAACAACCTAAAACCCTATCAGGGATTGAAACATATTATTAATTAATAGAAACCGATTTCTTCTTCCGCCGAAAACAACCTAAAACCCTATCAGGGATTGAAACGGAACGCTGACAACCAACTGGAGTCGCAGAATCAGCCGAAAACAACCTAAAACCCTATCAGGGATTGAAACAGCAATTGCAAGAGAATGAAAGTCCATAGAAGCACGGCCGAAAACAACCTAAAACCCTATCAGGGATTGAAACATATAGTGAGATATGCACAGTATTGAAGCACCCCCCATGCCGAAAACAACCTAAAACCCTATCAGGGATTGAAACGGGTGACTTCCATCGTACGGAGCCAACCAGTAATGCCGAAAACAACCTAAAACCCTATCAGGGATTGAAACATTTCCGGCGCGGGTTCTGGTGTCGGCGTTATCTGCCGAAAACAACCTAAAACCCTATCAGGGATTGAAACCCCAGATTGATAGCAGTGCTGGCCCTTGGTAAATTCGCCGAAAACAACCTAAAACCCTATCAGGGATTGAAACCCATTTATCAGCGATATCGTTCCAACTAAGCGAGAGTAAGCCGAAAACAACCTAAAACCCTATCAGGGATTGAAACCAGGGCTGGCTCCGTTCCATGGAAGTTACGATGCGCCGAAAACAACCTAAAACCCTATCAGGGATTGAAACACGGGCATAGATAATCACCTTTGAATTATCAGCAAGGCCGAAAACAACCTAAAACCCTATCAGGGATTGAAACCGATATGTGATATTATTAAATAGTAGAAACTATCAGCCGAAAACAACCTAAAACCCTATCAGGGATTGAAACTTACTTCACATTCTTTCAACCGCAATCAATTTTGGCCGAAAACAACCTAAAACCCTATCAGGGATTGAAACGAATTGTTGAAAACTCTGCACACAAAGGTAGACAAGCCGAAAACAACCTAAAACCCTATCAGGGATTGAAACCTTAACCCCCGGAATAAACACTCATACTTAAACACGCCGAAAACAACCTAAAACCCTATCAGGGATTGAAACGCTTCGATCTATCGCGCCAGAGTCACGCCGGGAGGCCGAAAACAACCTAAAACCCTATCAGGGATTGAAACACGCCGGGAAATCGAAAGGATCTGGGGTAGGAACGCCGAAAACAACCTAAAACCCTATCAGGGATTGAAACTTTTTCCTCTAAACTCATAAACCTAAAAGTTGCACGCCGAAAACAACCTAAAACCCTATCAGGGATTGAAACCCTGAGAGCTTTGCGGACTGCTGGGCATTTACTCCCCGGCCGAAAACAACCTAAAACCCTATCAGGGATTGAAACTCATCAAAAGCCCACTAATTAATCCAGCAAATTCAGGCCGAAAACAACCTAAAACCCTATCAGGGATTGAAACGGAGAGAGGAATGTGCGGACGTGGTTTTCTTTGAACGCCGAAAACAACCTAAAACCCTATCAGGGATTGAAACGATAATCTCCACGCTGATTTAGAGAATATAGTCCCCGTGCCGAAAACAACCTAAAACCCTATCAGGGATTGAAACGCAAATTGCCGTTAACCCAAGCAAGCACTTGTAAGCCGAAAACAACCTAAAACCCTATCAGGGATTGAAACCTCTTGTGGACTTTTGTTTTTTTGCAGGTACTAACAAGCCGAAAACAACCTAAAACCCTATCAGGGATTGAAACATCGAATTGGGGAAAGGCACAAGCCCACCTTTGGCCGAAAACAACCTAAAACCCTATCAGGGATTGAAACCGTGCGAATTGTAGGTGAGGCTTTTGAGGTTGGCGAGAGCCGAAAACAACCTAAAACCCTATCAGGGATTGAAACATATCAGCTCCCATTTTCTCGAAAAAAATATTTAGCCGAAAACAACCTAAAACCCTATCAGGGATTGAAACGAAGTTCCCTGGTGGTTGCCGTCACATCTCAGACCTGCCGAAAACAACCTAAAACCCTATCAGGGATTGAAACATACTATTAAATAGTAGAAACTATCGAATATTTCGCCGAAAACAACCTAAAACCCTATCAGGGATTGAAACCCCTAATTTTACGCTTGCCCGTCGGGTTCCACCGCCGAAAACAACCTAAAACCCTATCAGGGATTGAAACGTGGCTTACGCCTTGAGCGAGCTATAGGATTGCTTGGCCGAAAACAACCTAAAACCCTATCAGGGATTGAAACTCAGATGGGAATTCAATACACACGAATGGAACCCTGCCGAAAACAACCTAAAACCCTATCAGGGATTGAAACTATTAACAGCCTATTAATCACCTTGTCTAACTCAGCCGAAAACAACCTAAAACCCTATCAGGGATTGAAACTGGAGAATAAGGAAAGCAAGCCTTTTTTCTCAATAATGCCGAAAACAACCTAAAACCCTATCAGGGATTGAAACCCATGTTTCCGAAGTTTCCGCGACGCTCTACCATAAGCCGAAAACAACCTAAAACCCTATCAGGGATTGAAACGATAATTTAATTGGACAACAGGGAGTAAATATTAAGCCGAAAACAACCTAAAACCCTATCAGGGATTGAAACATACAACAGCAATCTTGGATAAGTATTCGGAGAGCCGAAAACAACCTAAAACCCTATCAGGGATTGAAACTATATTGGCACGCTGCTGTTGATATGTCAATAAAGCGGCCGAAAACAACCTAAAACCCTATCAGGGATTGAAACACTTCAACAGACTTGATAAAACCCAGTGCAGGAAAGAGCCGAAAACAACCTAAAACCCTATCAGGGATTGAAACACAAAAAGGGTAATTCTAGAGTTAATACCATTTCCAGCCGAAAACAACCTAAAACCCTATCAGGGATTGAAACTTATCAAGTAGCCGAGCTAGATGATAGATTCCTGGAAGCCGAAAACAACCTAAAACCCTATCAGGGATTGAAACTTATGCTCCCTTTCAGTGCAGTCAGGCCGCAGAAGCCGAAAACAACCTAAAACCCTATCAGGGATTGAAACTGCCTCTTAGCTTTAAGCAATCTCAAATATTTATCTGCCGAAAACAACCTAAAACCCTATCAGGGATTGAAACAAGACACAACCTCTCAATCATTCGGTTTAATTGGTGGCGCCGAAAACAACCTAAAACCCTATCAGGGATTGAAACCTACAATACTACTCTCTACAATCTAAAATACTTAAGCCGAAAACAACCTAAAACCCTATCAGGGATTGAAACTTTAATGTTGTTCACATTGCATTATACAAGCTGTATAGCCGAAAACAACCTAAAACCCTATCAGGGATTGAAACTAGATTTTAGGTTTATTAATGGGCGGTCAATTGCTCGCGCCGAAAACAACCTAAAACCCTATCAGGGATTTGAAACACGGTTCTGCGTGTTTTGTACCGCTTAATGGGCGCCGAAAACAACCTAAAACCCTATCAGGGATTGAAACCGGTAATTCGGTGTAGGTACTCATTGGGTTGAGCCGAAAACAACCTAAAACCCTATCAGGGATTGAAACTTAGGGGTGTTTTCGAGGCGGATTCGGGTAGATGCCGAAAACAACCTAAAACCCTATCAGGGATTGAAACTCAGGAGATGGCATGGGAAGAGAAACACCAAGAAAGCCGAAAACAACCTAAAACCCTATCAGGGATTGAAACTAAAAATTATTCCTCGTGGTGGCAAGGTTATTACGCCGAAAACAACCTAAAACCCTATCAGGGATTGAAACAAATAACATTAAAATACTCGGTAACAGATTTAACGGGCCGAAAACAACCTAAAACCCTATCAGGGATTGAAACGCAGCCCCGGCAGTGGCGGCGGTTACTCCAGTTTCGCCGAAAACAACCTAAAACCCTATCAGGGATTGAAACCGAACACTGGCAGCTTAAAAAGGAGGCTCTGCGCGCCGAAAACAACCTAAAACCCTATCAGGGATTGAAACCTCCTAGCCATTCCATTGTGATTAGGCGATAATGCCGAAAACAACCTAAAACCCTATCAGGGATTGAAACTACAACAGCCTTTCCCTTTGAAAATACGCTGCTGAGCCGAAAACAACCTAAAACCCTATCAGGGATTGAAACTTGAGTGGTTGTATTAAGTCGTTTGCGGGTAAGTAGTCAGACACAATTAATTACACAAATACATAGTAGAATGATATTTCCGGCAAAATTATGAGTTAATTACAG